>PKDD01000007.1 GCA_002862465.1 Haliea sp. | reverse complement strand
GGGCCAGGTTGTCGATGCTGGTGTGATTAACACTTCTAACGCATCGGTAGTGCCTCTTCCTGCCGCCGCTTGGTTATTTATATCAGCGATAGCGGGCTTGGCCGGAGCGAAGCGCCTGTCGCGTTCAACGCGCGCTGCGTAGCTTCGGACATGGTTAGCGTCGCTAATCATGCCAATTAGTATCAACAATAGCGGCTCCTTCGGGGGCCGTTTTTCTAAGAAGTCTAATAAGAGGACGCAGGTCCCTCAAATGACAAAGCCACATAATTCCGCGGGCTTATCGGTCATGTAATGCTAAATCTAAATCCAACTCCATTGGCTGCGGTGCCTCAAGGTATGAAGTCGGTGTGACTTTATTAGCGAATGCCGGTTTTTTTGTTATTTTAAGTTAGTAGGAGGATGACATGTCAGACGGATATCGCGCAACGATAGGCTCAAGACAGCAATCTGTTGCCGAGGGTCATGCCGGTGTTTCTAGTGCGCATCCATTGGCAACACAAGCCGGTGTGGATTGCTTGCAAGCAGGGGGCAATGCATTTGACGCGTTAATCGCAACTGCGGTCACGCTCGTTGTGGTGGAGCCTATGATGAGCGGTATTTTAGGGGTTGGCTTGGCAATGATGTCCTCTGAGAGAGAAGGCTGCAGCGTTTGTAACTTTTCTGGTTGGGTGCCTCAAAATTTTGCTGCGCAGGAGTGGAGTGATAGTAAATCTGATGCCCTATCGATTGTATCGCCACAAGTGCCTGCAGGCTGGAAAGCCATTCATGAGAAATATGGAACACTACCTTTCAAAACGCTGTTTGCAAGCGCTATTCAGTATAGCGAGCAAGGCTTTCTATTAACTGAGGCCAACTGTTACTTTCTCAATTTCGCTAAAGAATCAGTGTCCAAAAAAATGCGGTTCGACTACTACCAGTCAAATGAATTTGAGGTAGGTGATAGTTTGACTCAGGCCAAAACCGCTATGGCGTTGCGTGAAATTGCCACTAATCCTCAGGCCCTTACACGCGGTAAAGTGGCCAACGCTATTAAAAAGACATTGATCGAGCATCATAGTGTACTCACATTAGCCGATATAGAAGACGATCCAGTGGTATGGCAGTCCGTCTTAGTTGAGGAGGTATTTGGTCGACGGGTCGCTGTTCCGCCCCCTAACAGCGACGCGTTTATTATCTTACGCGCGGCGAAGTTGCTTGAGGTGGACTCGATTGGTGCGCTGCAACACAATAGCGCGGAATACGTCGACGCGGTAGCGGGTGTGCTCAAGCGCGTTATGAAAGAAGGGCGCAGCTTAGGCGGAGATCCGAAAAAATGGAGCGAGAGATTTTCAGCTGACAAGCAACACACTACAACGCTGGTTACTCGAGATGTGCAAGGCAATTGCGCGATCATGACTCAAACGCTGGGTGGGCTGTTTGGGTCAGGCGTTTGGGTTGAGGAGTATGGATTGCCGTTTAATGGAGCTGGCAGTTATTTCTTCGATGTCGATGAAAAGACACCTGCGAGTCGTCGAGCCGCAGCGGGTTCTCAGGTGCCCTGGAGCGTATCTTTAGTCCAAATTTTTGATGGTGATGCTTTAGAGTACGCGTTTGGTACGCCGGGCGGTTTCACGATTCAGCAGGTAGAATTACAAGTGTTGTTAAATCTTTTGGTATTTAGGATGTCACTGCCTGAGGCGATTGATGCACCTCGGTTTTTTATTGATGAGCGTGAGGATATCACCTTGGAAGGGCGTTTTAGCGCTGAAGTTGTTGCAAGCCTGTCTGATAGAGGCTACCTCCCAAAATGTTTAGGCGATTACTCATGGCGACTGGGTTGCGTGCAAGGCCTAGCGTGCGGTGAAGTGGCTACGTTTGTTGGTGATGCCAGACGGCATGCCGTGGCAATGGCAATTTAAGCGTGTTTATTGCACCCGATTCAGCTGAGTGTAGGCGGCGCAAGTTGATGAACGATTCACCGCTAGATATTCCAAAGATATGCGTAGTGTAAGTGGGTAAAATTGTGAGAACCTCGAGGCTTGATGGCATCTATCGAAGTCTAAATCCGGGTTGCCGATGATTAGAATTATTACTGCTGCCGGACTCGTCGTAGCCTTTCTGGTAGGTGCGTGGCTGTGGCAAAACCGCGAAGAAGTGTTTAATGCCAAGGCCGATCCGTGGACTCCACCGGTGCAGGCTGCACCAATGGAGCCACCTGCGTTGCGTGAAAAATGCGCCATGTATGACCCCTTACGTCGGCCTTGGTTCGGCGACTTACACGTCCATACTGCTTACTCTTTTGATGCGCGCGCGCGGGATATGCTAGGCACCCCCACGGATGCCATGCGCTACGCCAGCGGATATCAGATTGCTCTTGGCCCTTTTGATGAGAGTGGAGTAGGGCAGCGCAGCATCCGGCTGAATCGCCCGTTGGATTTTGCCGCAGTTACGGATCATGCAGAGTGGATAGGCGAGATTACTGCGTGCACTGAGCCCGGTCTTCCGAGCTTTGACAGGGACGCATGCCGAGCTTTCCGTGGTGAAATCGAAACGCCTGCCAGTATTGTTACCCTGATTGGCGGTGCATCCCGTATGCTAAATATCATCGGTTTGGGAGGGCGCAATAAGGAGGTTTGTGGCCCAGATGACCAATGGTGTCGCGCGGGGCTTAAGAATGCGTGGGAGAAAACGCAAGATGCGACAGAGTTGCACTATGACCGCAGCAGTGACTGCAGTTTTACCAGTTTCCATGGTTATGAATACAGCAACTCAACAGCACGCTCAAAAGTTCACCGTAACGTCATTTTTCGCAATGAGCGGGTGCCGGAATTACCGATATCTGCGTTGGAAAAAAATATGCCCTTAGGTCTTTGGGAGCAGCTAGACGAGCTTTGCAATAACGCGCAAGGCCACTGTGAGGCGCTCTCAATACCGCATAACAGTAATGTCTCTAATGGTCGTAGCTTTGGTGTTTTTTGGCGTGATGAGCCCATCGAGGAACAGCGACGCCAAGCGACGCTGCGGGCCCGTTATGAGCCTATCGTGGAGATGATGCAGATAAAAGGCGAGTCCGAATGTAAGGCTGGCATGTGGCAAGTATTTGGCGAAGACGAGCAGTGTGGCTTCGAGAAGCTTCGCGGTGTTGGCGACATGGCGCCAAACGATTGCCAAGATGGTTATGGTAGCGGAGCCATAATGGGCAAGGGATGTCAGTCGCGGTTAGACTTCGCTCGCTACGCGTTGATTGAGGGCCTTGCCGAAAAGCAACGAATCGGTGTTAATCCGTTTCAATTTGGGTTTGTTGGCAGTACGGATACGCATAATGCTAGTCCCGGTGATGTAGATGAAGACAGCTTTGACGGCTGCTGTGCCAACCAAGATACCACGGTCATTGCGCGTCTGACGGGGATGGATGAAGCGGGGAAGAGCGGCTTTGCCGGGAGATCTAATGCGGCGCGAAATCCGGGCGGCTTAATGGGCGTGTGGGCAGAAGAAAATGCTCGCGATAGCTTGTTCGATGCTATGCAGCGTCGCGAAGTATTCGCCACCAGCGGTCCACGTCTGATACCGCGGTTTTTTGTCGGGGAAAATATTCCTGAGGATATTTGCGCAGGAGAATTCGCCAGACAGGGCTATGAGAATGGCATACCAATGGGTGGTGTTGTGGAAGGCCCGCTGGCAGTCTCGCCCGTGTTTGCCGCCGCCGTTACTGCAGACCCTCAGGGGAATCGTTTACAGCGTCTACAAATTATTAAGGTGTGGCATGACGTCGATGGCGGCTTTCATCAGCAAGTAAGCGATATCGCAGGCAATCCAGACAATGGTGCGTCCGTAGACTTGCGTAACTGTGAAGTGAGTGGCTCAGGTGATACGCAACTCTGCGCTACTTGGCGCGATCCACAATTTCAGACCGATCAAGCCTCGGCCTATTATATCCGAGTCTTGGAAAATCCATCCTGTCGTTGGAGTTGGCGGCAGTGCTTGAGTCTGCCCGAAGAAAATCGTCCTGCTGTGTGTTTTGATTCAGCTATTCCAAAGATCATCAAGGAGCGTGCCTGGAGTTCACCGGTATGGTATTTTCCTAACGGTTGATCTTATTTGGATAGGATGCGTTAGGGGCGTGGCCTTTTTTTATGTTTAAAGGATTGCATGACTCGTCATAATTCCGGGTTTTAGCAGCAATAATTGAGGCAGAGGGCCGTCTGCGATCGAGGATATGGTGGGGTTGCGGCAACCAGAGGGGATTTGCAACGTGGTCAGTTTGTTCGGGTAATGAGCAGTTAAAAAAATGGTTAATCCAAAGTCATCCTGAATGTCATTGGCCCCGTATACACGTTTGAATATTGACGAGATTTCTTATCGCTATGACCACTACCGAGAACAGTGATGGACCGAGGCAAAAATTTAGTCGGTCAGAATTATCGCGTATTGTTGAAATGGCGTGGGAAGACCGCACGCCTTTTGAGGCCATTGAGTTTAACTTCGGCCTCAATGAATCTGCTGTCATTAGCCTGATGCGACGTGAGGTTAAGGCAAGTTCATTCCGGCTTTGGCGGAAGCGCGTCACAAGTCGAAAAACGAAGCACCAGTCGCTTCGGTCCCCGGACGTTAGTCGAGGCTATTGTCCGACGCAATATAAACGCTAAGCCGTTATGGGAGATCGTTATGTCAATGACTCGAGCCAAATTTCGCTTCTCGCTAATATGGGCACTGGCGGGGTCAGCTTCCGCGGGCGATATGCTAGTCGATCAATTTGATTCGGCGCCAGACGCTAGATGGTCCTATGTGAGTGATCAGGTAATGGGCGGTGTGTCTCAGGGAAGTGTGCAGTACTTAGAGGAGGACAACAACAGCGTTGCTCGCCTTGTGGGTGATGTCTCTATTGAGAATAATGGAGGGTTCATCCAGATTCGGCGAGACGTTGAAAAAGGGTCTGTAGACGATGCTGTAGGTGTCTATCTTGTGGTGCGAGGCAATTTACAAAGCTATTATATCCATCTGCGTACGTCCGGCACATTGCTACCTTGGCAATATTATCAGGCCGAATTTCAGGTAACAGAAGACTGGCAGAAGATTCGTATACCCCTAGCCGACTTCGAGCGGTCAAGCTTTTGGCTGTCCGCAGCGATTAATTCAAAATCTATTCGTAGTGTTGGTATTGTAGCGTATGGGCGAGATCATCGGGCTGAGGTTGATGTGGCAGAAATTGGTTTTTATCGGTGAGGTGATTGAGTGGCGTTCGTAGGCCACATGGTCACTTATATTCGGTGATTGGATCAGACGGGGAAAGCATGGACTAATTAGGTTTAGTAGAGTGCAACGCTTTAAAGTGCGCTTTAAAAACTTGACAAGATATCCAATTCTGAGCGCGTACTCGCATCGGCCCCCTATAAAATTTCCTGAAGTTACCCGTTACTAGTGTTGACGATGTTGGAAGTTATTTTTATGCAAATGAAGTGAGGTGGCGGCCCGTTGCGATATGGTATTCTGGCGACATGATTAGGGTAGGCTCGTCAGTGCTGCTTCACCCAGTGTTGCTGCCACCTTTCAAATGGCCAGATGAATGCAGCCAATCGATAGAGTCGCGCAATGTCTCTACAGTATCTAGGTGCTCCAACTTTAGGGTTTTCTTGATCAGACTGTCATCTGCAATCGCCCACTCCGTAGCATAGGTGACCGACTCCTGACTGAGCGGAAATTCTAGATTTATAAACCGGCTCAGGGCGTCGCCAATCGCGCCCGCAGCTTTGAGAATCCGAGGTTGGACTTTGATGCGACGGAATTGTCTGCTCGTGACCCCTTCCATCAGTTCTGCATAGTCCGACCAACTATAGTATTTGCCGCCTATTAAATACCGAGCAGGGGGACCGCCGCGCTCAAGCAAACTCGTATGCGCTTTCGCTAGGTCTCGAACATCGATGATTTGAATGCCGCTGGTAGTTTCAAGTAGCAAGCCGGTTTTTAAAAACGTGCGCAGACCAATCATGGCTTCGCTTAGCCCGGGATCATCAGGACCCATGATGCTACCGGGATAAGTAGTATAAATCGGTGCACCCTTATCCTGTAGGTCACGTACAAACTTCTCGCACTCGATTTTGGATCGCCCGTAGCCCGAAAGTGCAGTCCCAAGAGGTGAGCTTTCATCAATGCCTGAGATGCCGCGGCTAAACAGCGCGGTGGTACTGGAGACTTGAATCATGCGCTGAATACCGCACTGCCATGCACCTCCCAATACCAAGCGAGTTCCCAACAAATTGTTGTTTAATACTTTTTCGGAGTCACTTGCATGAACGCTAACCAAGGCTGCGGAATGGAATACTGCATTACAGCCGTCCAGCGCTTTGTTAACAGAGGCCTCATCAGTGATATCACCCTCAATATAAGGTAAATTTTCAAGTCCGAATGGCGCGAAGACGCGCTGCATTTTTTGTGGGCTGCGAACCAGTAGCTTAACCGAATGACCTGCCTCTATGAGCGCCCTCACCGTATGAAAGCCGACGAAGCCAGTTCCTCCAGTGATCATGACGTTAAGCTTTTTCTTTGCCATTACGGGTAATCCTTATATCGAAATTGAATGGAAAATTTATCGCAAACACGCTTTTGTCGCTGAGCCAGTTATCCGTTCATACGAGGAGGATGAATTCTTTCGTCTCACCTGAGTATGCGCCAGACAGTCTATTCAAGCTAAGTCGTCAGTCAGCGATGAACGCATTCAGCAAAAAAGCAAAGCTAGTAATATTGAGCCCGATATCTACAATATCTAACACCGCTCGCGTGTTACAGTATAAGACAAATAAAAGGGCTGTCATAAGCAGTTCTTCTCATGGTTATGAGTTGCCAGAACTGAAAGGATGCCATCAAGCTTTGCCAGAACTCACAGTCGCTACTCTTCTACGTTTGCAAAGAGATGGCGGCGCAACGCTTTACGCGGGAACATAATGGGGCAGGGGATTCGGCTTCTATTTCGATTAGTGGCATGCGTTATCAAAGGGATTAGTGGGTATTTCCTGAGTTAAAAAGAGAGGGGTGCTGCCAATCCTGCAGGACGCTCATAGAGTTGATTTATGACGAATAACAGCGCTAATCTGTAGCCTCACTCTGTTTTAGACAGGAATCAAGCATGCTTCTCGATAAGTTTGAGGCGCTGATTGAAAGGTTGGTGGGGCGAGATAAGGCGTTAGATAATGATACTAGCGAAGACGTCTATCTAGCTGACAATGCGTTAGTATTCACCATCAGGGGCTTATACAGATTGATGTGTAAAGCAGACGATATCTCTTATATTGAATTTAGAACGGCACTTTATCAGGGAAATCTTAACCAAGAGCTTGGCAAGATTGGTTATGAAGTGACGATTTCTGAGTCCACAGGTAATATTGATACTAGTTGGTATCAGCTAAGGCCTGTTGAGGTGGTTTAAGCGTTTTAAACTGCCCCAAATGTTGGTATGCTAAAGAAGATGACTGAGGTGCCCTATAAGGGATAATCGGGAAGTATGGTAAACAATCTATTTGTTACTCCATCGCTGCCCCCGCATCGGTAATAGAGAGGTTTGCAGTGCCACTGAAGCGGCAGCTTTGGGAAGGAGCAAACTCAGCAGTATGCACTCTTTGAGCCCGAAGACCGGCCTAAGCTTTAACCAATTACAATGCACGGTGGGTGCACATGGACAAAATTATGACAACTCAAGCAAAAGCCGTTCAACAGGTTCAGGTTACAGCCACTGGCGCTATAGCTGGGCAGAGCATGGCAGCACTTATATTTGGCTCGCTTGTTCTATTTGCAGTTGGTTTTTTACCAATGGATGTTGCTCATAACGCAGCGCATGATACTCGACATGCGCTGGTTTTCCCCTGTCACTAGCCCGCTGGATTTTCGTAAGCCAAGCACCTTAACCCTATTGATTTAGGCTTTACGTGTTTCTAGTTAAGGGTACTTTATGATTTTTCGCCGAATCATTTTTAACGCGCTGGCGGCTGGGATTGTTGCCGGCCTGCTGTTTAGTGTTTCCCAAGTTTTATTTATCGATCCAATCATCTTCGAAGCGGAAAGCTATGAGGTTGAACATGATCATGGGAGCCATGATCACTCCAGCGAGGCGTGGGCTCCTCAGGAGGGGGGTGAGCGCACCGCTTATACGGTCATCGCTAATGTTTGCGCTGGTATTGGCTTCGCGTCAGTGCTTATCGCGATTATGTCGCAACTCCAGGCGATGGGAATAACAACGCTGTCGATGGCGAAAGGGATACTGTGGGGGCTTGGTGGCTATGCCACTATGTATTTGGCGCCTTCTATCGGTTTGCCCCCTGAAATTCCTGGTAGTGAAGCAGCGGCATTGGAGAGCAGGCAGCTATGGTGGCTGATGGCGGTTATTGGGGTGGGAGCGGGTTTGCTAGCACTGGCTTTTGGGTCTGTTAAACTCAAGATTGTCGGTGCCATTGCTATATTGTCGCCTTATATATATGGCGCCCCAGAGCAGGTGGAGATTTTATTTAGTCATCCTGACCCGGAGGCAATCACAGCGCTAACCGCGCTTCATCAGCGCTTCTTTATTGTTACAGGAATGGGGAATCTAATTTTTTGGATAGCACTAGGCGTGGTATCCGCTATGGCAGTCAGTCGGTTTAAGCGTGAGTCAAAAGGTGGTCCAGTTGCATGATTTCCCGTTCACAGCCGTAACTGGTCAGGCTAACTTTAAGCTCGCTTTATGTTTGGCGGCAATTAACCCGGCTATCGGCGGCGTTTTAGTCAGTGGACCGCGGGGCAGCGCTAAATCTACGTTAGCCAGGGGACTGGCAGATGTAATGATTGGCGCAAATAATGAAAAGGTTAGCTTCATAACGTTACCATTAGGCGCGACTGAGGAGATGCTGCTCGGTACGTTAAATTTAGAGCGCGTACTTGCCAGTAAAAAGACAGAATTTCAACCCGGGTTGCTCGCCAAAGCAGATGGGGGTGTCTTGTATGTCGACGAAGTAAATTTGCTGCCAGATAACCTCGTTGATTTATTGTTAGATGTTTCGGCTAGCGGTGTGAATATCGTAGAGCGTGATGGAGTCAGTGAAAGCCATAGTGCTCGATTTGTATTGCTCGGCACGATGAACCCAGACGAAGGTGAGTTAAGGCCGCAGCTACAAGATAGGTTTGGTTTATCCGTTGAACTGGATCACCAATACAGTGTCGAGGATCGCGTTGAAATTGTGCGTCTGCGAGAGCAGTTCGATACGGATGCAGAAGAATTTTTGGCCTCTTACAAAGGCCAGCAAGAAGCCTTAGCAGAAAAGCTCTCAATAGCGAGACGGCATTTAAAAAATGCTACCTGTGATGAGCAGCTGAGGGCGTTAATTGCAACTAAATGCCAGTCTGAAAATGTCGATGGATTGCGCGCTGACATTGTTTGGTGTCGTGCTGCGACTGCACACGCGGTATTAAATGATCGGATGGAGGTGGCTGAAAATGATGTGCTTGCTGTTGAAGAATTGGTGTTAAATCACCGTCGTAACCATACGCGAAAAGCGCCTCCCTCAGCCAAGAAAAAGTTATTTTCTAAACCGATTGAGCAGGGGAACGAGGCGCCAGTCGGCGGCGATTGGGGCGCTATGGATCCGCAGCAGCAAGTTACCGCTGAGAAAATTTTTGTGCCTTTCCGTAGGCCCAGTCAGGAGCATCGGTTGGCTATAGGTGCGCCCATTAGCGACGCTTTCGTAAACGACAAGGGATCTGGTATGACCGGCGTTGCGGTGAAAAAAATCCAGTCAAGACGAATTAACTGGTTCACAAGTTTGGTGGGAAGTGCGGGCCAGTGGCCCCCATCACGATTAAGGTTCAGAGCGGGAAAAACTGGACAGTCAAAACTGAATATTGTGCTGCTTGATACCTCCGCCTCAACACTGCGTAATGAATTGTTTGCAAAAGCCAAGGGCGTAATCTTGTCAATTGCAGAAAAAGCTTATTTTTCGAGGCAACAACTAGCAATATTGGGCTTTGGTAACGCTGAAGTTGAAACCTTGTTGCCTAAATCGCGGGCGCCCAAGGCCTTAAGAGAACTGCTTGACAATATTACGGCGGGAGGCGGTACGCCGCTGCGTGAGGTTTTACAGTATGCATTCCGGTTCCAGCACACTGAACTTCGGAAGAACCCAGCGTTGACATTTCACACCATAATTATTACCGATGGGAAAACTACCCAGCATTTTGACGATATAGAGTTGCTCGGGCAGATAACGCTGGTTGATACAGAAAATTCGCCCATTAAGCGCGGAAAAGGTGAAAGTATTGCCGAACTGTTAGGTGCCGACTATCTGTTACTCCCCGCTTTCTGAATATCAGGTAATAATTATGCGCGACGATAAACATAAAGCTAAAATGGCGAGTAAGAAAGCAGTAATGGATGCAAAAATAGCCAGCGCCACTGAGGAGCGCGGCGTCTTAATTCTGTTAAAAGGCAACGGCAAGGGTAAGAGTAGTTCCGCATTTGGTACGATGGCCCGCAGTGCCGGGCATGGGAAGAGATGCGCCGTGATCCAATTCATTAAAGGGCGAACTGAGACGGGCGAATATAAGTTTTTTAAAGATCATGCATTAATCGATTGGCATGTAATGGGGCATGGCTTTACTTGGGAGACGCAAGATAAACAGCTAGACATATTGGCTGCTGAAAAAGCGTGGGCATTGGCTGCATCTTTATTGAAAACTAGCCACTATGATCTGCTGATATTTGATGAATTAAGTTACATGTTTAAATACGAATATTTACCTGTTGAGCCCGTCATATCGGCGTTAACCAAAAGGCCAAGGGATCAAAACGTTATCATTACCGGTAGAACCATGGCGGTCGAATTGCAGGGAATTGCTGATACGATTTCCGTCGTGCACGATGAGCGCCATGCCTTCAGGCAGGGCGTAAAAGCTCAAGAGGGTATTGAGTACTAATGGCCATTGCAAGTTGCCCCGCATTATTTATAGCCGCGCCTGCATCTGGCCAAGGCAAGACCACGGTTACCGCTGCGTTGGCGAGAATGCTTACACGGCAGGGTAAAATCGTGCGAGTTTTTAAAGCCGGGCCAGATTATTTAGATCCGCAAATACTGCAACAGGCGTCCCGCCAACCGGTCGAACAGTTGGATATGTGGATGGCAGGCCAATCATACTGTCGGCAAAAGTTCTATCAAGCGGCTCAGATCGCCGATTTGATCTTGATTGAAGGAGCAATGGGTATTTATGACGGTGATCCGTCTAGTGCCGATCTCGCTGCTTGTTTTAATATCCCTATCGCTATTGTTATGGATGTCAAAGGAATGGCGCAAACAGCCGCAGCGGTCGCTGTAGGCTTGGCTAATTTCCGCAGTGATATAGAGTTTGCTGGCCTTATTGCTAATAATTGCGGGACTGATCGGCATCGACAATTGATTCAAGATGAGTTGCCTGAATCTTTACCATTGCTTGCTAACTTACCGCGCTCAGAAGAAGTTGCGCTGCCAGAGCGTCATTTGGGTTTAGTTCAAGCGCATGAGGTAGCGCATGAATTAGAAACACGTTTTGAAGCTGGCGCGAATTGGTTGGAGCAAGCGGGTTTTGGTTGCTTTATCGAGCAGGTAAAGCTTGTTGACTTCCATTCTGCTGACCTTCCTATGATAAAGCCTTTATTGAGCGAGTTGAAAATCGGCATTGCGAAAGACGAGGCTTTCACTTTTATTTATGATGCAAATGTTCGCTTACTAGAGGCGATGGGTGCACAACTTGAGTATTTTTCGCCATTGCATGATGCGCGCCTGCCGGCGGTTGACGCGCTATGGTTGCCCGGTGGTTATCCTGAGTTATATGCGCAAACTTTAGCTGAAAATGCCGATATGCTTGGGCAGGTTAGGCAATTTTTCGAACAAAGTAAGCCTGTATTGGCTGAATGTGGTGGCTTCCTGTACTGTTTGCAAACATTAACGGACCTCAATGATCAGCAGTATTCGATGGCCGGCTTATTAGCCGGCCATGGTGCAATGCTTGGACGGTCTGGATGCCAAGGCATGCAGGCGGCGCATTTACCTGAGGGAGAACTAAAAGCCCATGCGCATCATCGATCCCGAAGTGTACAGACCCCTGAGCCAATATCGTATGGTGTGCGTCAACGTCATTCGGCAAAGGGGGAGGCTGTTTATCGAGACAAACAATTGACGGCTTCTTATTTGCACTTTTTTTTCCCGTCTAATCCAAAGGCGATAGCACAGTTATTCAAGCCCTCTTTGCGGGGAACGGTGTGATAATAGAGGCCCTTCCTATTGTTGTTTTGGGTTTCAGTCTTGGGTTAATGCATGCGCTCGATGCTGACCACGTTATGGCGGTAACTGCATTAAGTAACAAAAAGCAAAGTGTGAAAACCACATTATTCTTTTGCTGTAACTGGGCGTTGGGCCACTCTGGTACTTTATTGTTAAGCGGTGCGCTGTTGTTTGGTTTAGGCCTGCATCTACCCGAAGGCCTCAGTTACCTTGCAGAGGTTTCCGTTGGATTACTATTAATTCTTGTTGGGCTGCTATTTTTTTGGCGTATAAAGTCTCAAGCTATAAGTATCGAAGCACATAATCATGGCGACGTGATTCATAGTCACTGGCATATGGCGGGTCATTCGAGTACAAAAAAAGACCTAGAAAGCGTTAAGCAGGCGCATACGCCTGTCATGGTTGGCGTATTGCACGGTTTTGCCGGGAGTGCGCCGGCCCTCGCTCTAGTGCCAGCTGCGTCACAAGGTAACCTACCGCTGTCGCTGGCATACTTAACAGTATTTTCCGTTGGCGTTATATTCTCGATGTTATTGTTTGGTTTGGGCTTGGGCTTTATGCAGCAGCATATTCAGCAGCGACACATGAGGCTGTTTAATTGGCATCGTTATTTCGTTGCTAGTTTGTCTGTGATGGTTGGCAGTTACTGGCTTGTAAATGCTATCTAATAGGTGATATGTGTGGGAAGAAAGTAGCGAAGCTGTCGTAAAACTGAAAACAGGGCTTACAACCGGTGCCTGTGCTACGGCCTGCTGTGTTGGTGCCGCCCACTTGCTACTGGCTAATCAGCAAGTTGATGTCGTGAGTATTACTTTACCTAAGGGTAAAACCGTTGAACTGAATATCGTTAGCTATGCCGCGGTTAATGGGGGAATCAAAGCCTCCACCATCAAAGACGGTGGTGATGATCCAGACGCCACTCACGGTGCAACCGTGTTTGTCGAGATGACGCTGCGGGCTCAGCCAGGTGTTATTTTTTCTGCGGCAAAGGGGGTAGGGACCGTCACCAAAGAAGGGTTATTATTGGGGGTTGGGGAGCCTGCGATTAACCCTGTTCCGCGCAAAATGATGGCTGATCATTTATTGAGTTTGGCGAAAAGGCATGGCTATCACGGAGGGTTTGGCGTTGCTATTGGAATAGAGAACGGCGAAAGCATCGCGCTTAATACAATGAATGGAAGGCTTGGTATTTTGGGTGGACTATCCATTCTCGGTACCACTGGCATTGTGCGACCGTTTTCCTGCGCAGCCTGGATAGCGTCTATTTATCAGGGTATCGATGTAGCCAGTGCGAATGGCTTAGTGCATATCGCTGCTACCACGGGTAACAGTAGTGAGGATGCTATTAAGCGCTACTACAAAATGGACGATATGGCGCTAATAGAAATGGGTGATTTTGCTGGCGCGGTTTTAAAGCACGTTAAAAAAGTAGCCGTAAAGAAGTTAACTATCTGCGGTGGTATTGGAAAAATCAGTAAGTTGGCAAATGGGCATATGGATTTAAACAGCCGTGTGTCAGAAATTGACTTTGCTCATCTTGCTAGTATTGTCGGTGAGATCGGTGGCGACAATTCATTATTGGCTGAGATAAAAAATGCTAATACCAGCATACAAGTATTAAAGTTGTGTCAGGAAAAAAGCATAGATTTAGCAGGCGCTCTGTGCAGTAGAGCTTTAATTGTGGCGAAAAATATCGTGCCGAAGGATGTCGATGTTGAAATTGTTGCTATTGATAGGAAAGGGCGCTTTGTTGGCGCAACCAGTCCAGAAATAATGGCTGGTGTTAGTTAATGACCTTACTGATATTGGGCGGCACAGCCGACGGACGTCGGTTAGCCGAGACTTTTTATCAGCGATCGGTACCGATTATTTATAGTGTTGCAGGTCTTGTCCGCGTTCCGGATGTTCACTGCGAAGTTGTTAGTGGCGGTTTTACTCAATTTGGTGGGTTAGGTCGTTATATTGCTCAGCGGCAGGTGACAGCAATATTAGATGTTACCCACCCTTATGCACAGACGATGAGTGCCAAGGCTGCCGCCGCGGCTATTGAAAGCGTTATCCCATATTGGCGTTTTAATCGGCCCGAGTGGATTCAAGGTGATAGCGAAAATTGGCGACTATTTAAAAGTCGATCGGCACTTTTTGCAGCACTATCAGACGCAAAATCCGTGTTCATTACTATTGGTCAGGTCAGTCAAGACGAGATAAACCAATTGGCTGGTAACGAGGGACAGAAGCAGTTTTTACGCACGGCCGTAAGCCCTCAATGTGAACTGCCAGATAGTATGGTGTGGATAAAAGCCATTGGTCCATTCGTTTACGAGGACGAGTTAGGGCTCATGACGAAATACCGTATTGATGCCTTAGTGAGCAAGAACAGTGGCGGTAGTTCTACTGTACAAAAGTTACATGTGGCGCGAGATTTGAATGTCAATGTGTATATGCTAAGCCGGCCAGCCATGACAACGGCTGACATATGCTTTACCAATCATGCAGAGTGCGTAAAATTTGTGCTCTCAGCATCAAACTAAGATTACTATTTAGGCATGCCTTACGAGTTCAATAAAGATCCAGAAGCTATAGAGCGTGAAAGCTTTAGGCAGATTCGTACCCTAACTGACCTCAGTGGATATGATCAGCAGGAGCAGCAAGTCGTAATGCGTATTGTGCATAGTCTTGGAATCCCTAGTTTGGCGAGTCAAGTTCGTTTCAGCCGTCAGGCTTGTGCTAAAGGCATGCAAGCATTAGTCGATAATTGTAATATTTTATGTGATGTTGAAATGGTAAAGCAGGGAATCACAAAGCGAATGATTAACAAAGAGCCGTTATGCTTTTTGAATACAGATTTTACTGCAGAGTATGCCAAGGCTCACGCTGAAACTCGTTCGATGGCCGCGTTAAAAAGCTGGGAAGATAAATTGGCGGGTAGTGTAGTTGTGATTGGCAATGCGCCAACCGCATTATTTAAGCTACTGGAGATGTTGGAATCAGGATGCGATAAACCCTGTCTAGTTATTGGTATGCCGGTAGGCTTTGTTGGGGCTGCAGAATCGAAAGAGGCGCTTTGGCAGTCCCACAAAAAGCTTGGTGTCGAGTGTATTACCCTGCTAGGGCGCGAGGGCGGGAGTTCCGTCTCATCGGCAAGCTGCAATGCACTGTTGCGCTGCAATTATCGCGAGTATTACTAGTGGTTACACCAAAAATACATATCATCGGGCTGGGTGTCAGTGAATCAGTCGGATTAACTGAGCAGGCAAAAGCTGTTCTAAGCCGCTGTGACATAGTGATTGGCTCGCCACGCCACCTCCAGACGTTGGTTGCTTTTTTAAAGACTATTCCAATTGAACAAGTTGTATTACCGAAGCTTGGCCAGTTACGGGCTACTATCGACAATGCCAGCGCGCAGGAAATTGCGGTTATAGCCTCGGGAGACCCGCTATACTTTGGCATTGGTCGCTGGTTTAGTAAGCATTTTTCGAATCAGGATCTGTCATTTTATCCCGCAGTGTCTAGCATTCAGGCAGCCTGCCATCGCTTCGGCTTGTCGCTGCAAGACGTATCTGTAGTGAGTTTGCATGGTCGCCCGCTGGAAAAAATACGTACCAAGATTAAGTCGAATACGACGCTAGTGGTATTGACAGATAAATTTAGCCAGCCCCAAGTGTTGGCTAGGGAGTGCCTTGCTGCTGGATTTGAGTCCTCGACAGTGCGAGTGTGCGAAAATCTGGGCAACTCAGACGAGAAATTGTCATCATACACAGCGGCAGAACTAGCCTTGAGCGAGGACTCTTTTGACCCGTTACACTTAAGTATCGTCTCGGTATTAGGTAAGGGTGGAATTCTTCCCGAATTTCCCGGTTTCCCTGATACCGTATTTGACACTGGTGCACTATCAGGCAAGGGGATGATAAGTAAGCGTGAGGTGCGACTCGCGATACTATCATTTCTGCAGCCTGTGAATGGCGACGTCATCTGGGATATCGGTGCAGGTTGCGGCGGTGTATCAGTAGAGTTAGCTTATTGGAACGAGCAAGTGGGGGTCTATGCTATTGAGTATAACCAGCAGCGACTGGAATACTTGGCAACTAACCAGCACCGCTTTGGGGTGGTCGGTAATCTAGAAATAGTAAACGGGCGAGCACCTGAGGCTTTGATGAAATTGCCGGCGGCTAATAAGGTTTTTATTGGAGGTAGCGACGGTGAGCTAAGTAGCTTGCTAGAGCAGGTATGGCGAGATCTGCCGTCGAACGGTGTTTTAGTAGCTAGTGCAGTTATAGAGGCTACCAAGCAGGAATTACTAGCGTTTGCACAGACCCTTGATGACTGGCAGGTGGAAAGCGTTATGCTATCGGTTAGTCGTGGTGGCTTATTAGAGAAAAAGCTGCGTTACATTGACAAGTTACCGGTGGAAGTCTTTTGCTTCACGAAAATATGCAATGCAGCGGGAAAAACGTAATGGGCGAAAAATTTATCGGTGTGGGTGTTGGTCCAGGAGATCCAGAGCTTATCACGCTGAAGGCGTTTAGATATATTCAAAACGCGGAGGTTATTAGCTATATCGCAAATGAAGAAGGAGAGTCACAAGCAAAAAGGATAGCGACTGAGGCGTTGAATTCGATTACAGCAGGGTACGAAGAGATACCCCTGCTCATGCCTATGTGTGATGACCGCAGTGTTGCCAATAAAATATACGATAGAGCCGCAAAGGATATTAGAGCAGCGGTGTTGCGTAATAAGAGGGTCGTTTTTTTATGTGAAGGAGATCCATTATTTTTTGGCTCCTTTGCTTATTTGCTTGAGCGGTTACAAGTCGATATTGACTGCGAAGTTGTTCCGGGTATTTCCTCTGTGCATGCAGCCTCTTCCGCATTGAAGGTGCCACTGACAATATTGAAAGAGTCGTTTTCTGTGGTGAGTGGTCGTCATAGTGAAGAAACTCTAATTCGAATATTAAGAATGCATGACAGTGTAGTCATAATGAAAGCTGGGAGGTCACGGCAACGAATTTTAAATGCCCTTACTGCAAGTAATCGGAGCCCTGAAGCATACTATCTCGAATATATAGGACGTGACGGCGAATATATCCAGCGAGATATAAGTCTGTTGCAGGGCGAGGCAGGGCCATACTTTTCGTTGTTCGTAGTAGTTAAGGCAGAGCGCGATAGAAGTTAATGAATAGGTCCATTAAAATTGTTGCGCTAACTACTGAAGGTCTTTCGCTCGCTAAAGAATTACAGTCCCATTTAGAGGGCAGTGATTTATGGTTCAAGCCAAAACCGTTTGCCGAGAAAATACAAAGTGCCTTTAGTGCAGGTGACGGACTTATTTTAATTTGTGCTACTGGCATAGCGGTTAGAACCTTGGCGCCAGTAATTGGCAATAAACATGATGATCCGCCAGTATTGATTTTAGATGAACGCGGTGAATTCGTTATTCCGCTACTCTCTGGGCATGAAGGGGGCGCTAATAGTTGGGCGGCGTTGGTGGCAAAAATTATTGCAGCGCAACTGGTGATAACCACAGCTAACAGCTATCTAAGCCCGATTTATGCCGTTGGGATGGGTTGTGAGCGTAACTGTCCGCAGCATGACCTTGCCCACTTGTTGCATGATTGTTTGGCTCAAGCTGGAATAGACATAGAACAGGTTCAGAGTATCAATAGTATTGATATAAAAGCGGATGAGGGTGGACTGGTTCAGCTTGCTAAAAATTTGAACAAACCGTTCCAGACTTTTAGTGCACCAGCTTTATCGTCAGTGAGAGATTTATTAAGTACTGAGTCTGAATATGTGTTCAACACCGTCGGCGTCTACGGCGTGGCGGAGTCGGCTGCTTTAGTCGCAGCGATGCAGATAACCAATAGCAGTGCGGAACTCGCCCTGGTGAAACAAAAGACGGCTAAAGCGACATGTGCAATAGCAAGAAGTTACCCAATATTTGATGTATAGAAACCGGTAGTAATCTGTAAAGATAGATATATTTATGACTAAGTTATACCTTGTAGGGATCGGACCGGGCGATAAAGACCTGATTGCGCCGAAGGCGGTAGCGGCTGTGCATGCCAGTAGTGATTTGGTTGCATATGGATTTTATTTGGATCTTTTAGAGGGTGTTTGTGACGGTAAAACCCATCATGATCTGCCTCTAGGTGAAGAAATTGGCCGAGCACGTCTCGCTTTGAACCTAGCCGCTAGTGGCAAAACGACCGCACTGGTATCTAGTGGCGATATCGGTATCTATGCTATGGCGACTCTAGTGTTTGAATTACTCGACCAGCAGTTACGGGGAAAAGAGAATCACCCCGAGTGGCTTGCCGTGGATATTGAAGTGGTGCCTGGAATTTCTGCGATGCAAGCATGCGCCAGTCGGGCTGGCGCAATGCTAGGTCATGACTTTTGCACTATTTCGTTGTCTGATCTACTGACGCCATGGGAAACTATTGAAAAACGACTACATGCATGCGGTGCAGGGGATTTTGTGGTCTCGTTTTATAATCCTCGGTCTGAGAGGCGCGACTGGCAGATTAATGCTGCTAGAGATATCCTGTTGCAATACAGGCCTAAAGATACTCCGGTCTTGCTTGGCCGTCAGGTCAGCCGTGATGACGAAACGATAACGATAATGACTTTAGAAAAACTACATTCTGATGGCGTAGATATGTTCACGCTTGTATCGGTGGGTAATGCTGAATCCCAACATATCATTAATGGCTCTAACGAGTGGGTTTATACACCTCGCGGCTACAGTAGAAAACTGTAACGTCGATTTCAGATTTTTTTAATAGCGTTTCAAGGAATGATCATGACAGTGTATTTTATTGGTGCAGGCCCGGGTGACCCAGAACTTATTACCGTTAAAGGTCTAAAGCTTATTAATCATTGCTCGGTGATCTTATATGCAGGCTCTCTAGTGCCGCGAGAGATACTGAGGGATGTTGATGGCACTGCCGAAAAAATCGTCGATACCGCATCAATCGATTTAGATGAAATTGTCGGGCATATGGTCGAAGCAGACAAAGGTGGCAAGGATGTTGCTAGGGTGCATTCAGGGGATCCGTCGTTGTATGGTGCGATAGGAGAGCAGATTCGTCGTTTAGATGAACTCGGTATTGAATTTGAAATAATACCGGGTGTCACGGCAGCCTCCGCATCAGCGGCATGGCTCGGTAAAGAACTAACGCTTTCTGGTGTGTCGCAGACAGTCATTATAACCCGTTATGAGGGGAAAACGCCTTTCCCAGAGCGTGAGCGTTTGCCTGCTTTAGCCGCTAGCGGAGCAACACTTGCGATACACTTGGGTATAACCCGCATTCATAAAGTAGTGGAGGAGCTTATCCCACATTACGGTGAAGATTGTCCAGTTGCGGTTTGTTATCGCACGTCTTGGCCAGATCAAGATAAGGTTAGCGGTACCCTGAAAGATATTGTTCAAAAGGTACGCGCAAAGAAATTCACGCGTACGTCGCTTATTTTAGTGGGGCAGGTCTTGGGTGCTGAGGATTTCCGAGATTCTTATCTTTATGATGAAAGCAAAGCGCACGTTTATCGTCCAAAAGTTAAAGGTGCGAAGCCTAGGAATATCGATACCGCGTTAGCCCACCCTGCGGGGAAGGCTTAACGCTTACAGCTAGGAATTTCTTCGGCCTCAGGTTTGCTGGCTTTTTCTTCATCAATAATATGTTGAGGAAATTGCCCCATAAAACAACAGCACATATTCTCATTAATCATCGTACGCGGGCCATTGGGGTGCGCGATATGTCTATAGCGTGGATGTGAATGGCTATGGCTATGGCTATGGCTATGGCTATGGGAATGATTATTACTATGAGCCTCATCATGCGAGTGTGAATCGCCCTCAGGTTGAAACTCGGCATGATGATGGTGCACGGAAACTTGGCCAGAAGCTAGGCGCTGTTTGAAGCTTTGCATTAATCCTTCAGCTGGACCAGCATCAGTAATGGTCTCTTCTATACGTTGAACAAACGTGTTAATTACGTGAACCTGATCACGCAGATAGTTGGTTTTCATGAATTTTATATCTGGATTTTCCGCTGCAACTTTGTCGACGTAGGCGTGAATTCTTCCGATTAGCTTTCCACCGAAGAGGAAGTATGGGGCAACAACAATCTTCTTATAACCTAGCTTAACGGCCATCTCTAGTCCTCGTCCCACCGATGGATAAGTGACGCCGGAGTAAACCGTTTCTGACCATCCAAAACCCAGATTTTCACAGACGATGCGGGTGAGTTTTGCAGCCTCTGCGTTTGCTGCAGTAACAGATGTGCCACGGCCTACCACTACCAACATGGTGTCATACAAATCACCGTCATGGACATGATCTAGACTCAGTGACTCCAATATACGCGACTGAAATGCTTGGATCATTTCCTGATGCAGCCCTAGTTCCTCGCCATACTCGATCTCCAAGCCTGGGTGCTTGTCTTGATAAGTGGTTAGAACTGATGGAATATCATTTTGAGCATGGGTGGCCGCAAATAACATACCTGGCACGGCATAAATTTTCTCAACGCCTTGTGCTAGCAGTTTGTCTAAAGCCATGTGGATGTTTGGCGCAGAATATTCTAAAAACCCATATTCCACCTTCAAACTTGGATGACGTTCACGCAGTCCTTTTGCCAGCAGGCTAAATTCTTCTTCGGCTATCTTTGCTCGGCTGCCATGTCCACAAATAAGCACGCCAGTATTGCTTGGTAACGATTCTAATAAGGCCATGATTTTTTGTCTTATCACTGTTGAATTATTTGCATTGTCGCATTTAACGCGATGCCATTGTAAGTCAAGCTGCTATGGTCATTAGCATTTAAGCTTACGAGGATCGTATGCGGGCCCGGAGACAGCGGCTTCAGGTGATACCAAGGGCCATAAATACGTGCAATCTTGTAGTCGTCTACATAGATATGAGCGTGGCCTTCGGCTGCCAGTGTTGGTGCTTGGCCCAGTTTCTCAGGGGTAAATTGGAAGTTGCTTGCGTCAATACGAATATTCCAGCCTGTGACTGAGTCTTGTTCCACTGAGAGGCCTATTTCCGGCATTTTGGCTTTTGGGTTGATAGCCAACAAGTCTGTGTCGTCATGCTTGTGTGCACTATGGTCGTGACTCATGGAGTTTTTCGTGGGCTCCGTAAGCTGCTTATCGCCGCAAGCAATTAGCCCTAAACTTATAAAGCAGGCCAAAAAAAAAAGCGTAACGCGGACGAGTTCCATTGTAGATTTCCTCCAATTTCGGACGTTATTATCGCAACTAATAGCAGCAAAAAAAACTATTTGAGGTGCTTTTTATAGGAATTGATGTGCCTGTAAGATACTATAGCCCTGCGATTATAGGTTCCGTATGGAATAATAGGGAATGCCTTGCGCCATCTTGATGTGGATGCAAAAAGGAGCTGTCCCCGCAACTGTATGCAGTAAGCCGCTATTAAATCCACTGGGGTTCTCTCTGGGAAGGTAATAGCGGCACTTGAGCTGTGAGCCAGTAGACCTGCCTTTATCGTTTGAAACTGATGTCGGGGACTGCATCAGAAGAAAGTGTTCTTATTTCTTCTCTCCTATCCCGGCGGTAATACGTATACACGTTCGGCCTGTTTAACGTCGGACATAACGGATGCATTTTAACAAACACTGACTGGATAGAAAACGTGTTTTCAATGTGCGTTAACCTTTCTTTTTCCAGTGCCATATCTGTTGGGTTGCAATCTCGGTTACGTTATTTCCTAGTGCAGTTTATATGCTGCCGAGGATGTAAAAATCAATCGCTGTTCAAGAGTTAACAGTAATTTAGACGGGAAGATAGGTAGTACTATTGGCAATGATGTCAACGAGTAAAATGTGGCTGACGCCAAGATGGCGACACAAGCTTTCAATAGGCATGCCGCATGCAGTCGGTCCGAGAGCATAATGTAAATGTAATAGGAGACGTTCACTCAGCCAATGAAGCCCCGAAAACGCTAGGTGGCCATTGGCTGTAATTTTTATAGAAGGATTGATTGTCGCGGCGTAATGACGCGCTACTCACTTTGGAGTACAACACGATGCAATTGAAAAAAATACCAGCAACAATAGTCACCGGCTTTCTAGGGAGTGGAAAAACCACCCTGTTATCAAATGTACTAAAGCAAGCGGCAGGCAAACGTATTGCGGTCATCGTCAACGAATTTGGCGAGCTTGATATTGACGCCGATCTTCTTCGCAGTTGTCCGCTTGATTGTGAAGATGACAGCGCTTCATTACGTGAGGGACAAAACGGAATATACGAATTAGCCAACGGCTGCATTTGTTGCACGGTCGAAGAAGAGTTTTTGCCCGTCATGCAGCAACTCGTAGAGCGTAGAGACGATATTGACCATATTCTGATCGAAACATCGGGCTTGGCTTTGCCAAAACCGTTAGTGAAGGCATTTAATTGGCCAGAGATAAAACAACATTTTACGGTTGATGCTGTAATCACAGTAATCGACGGGCCTGCCGTCGCCGCAGGACGCTTTGCTGATAACCAAGATTTAGTGCAAGCGCAGCGAATGGCTGACGACAGTCTTGATCATGATCCAAGTTTAGAGGAGTTGTTGGAGGATCAACTAAGCGCCGCTGATATTGTCGTGGTAAGCAAAAACGATTTGCTTGATGAGGCGACCCGCAATCAAGTCAAGGCAGTAGTTGAAGGTAAAGTACCTGAAGCAGTAAAGACGTCATATATTAGTAATGGCGAGGCCCCAATAGACGTTTTAATGGGTATAGAAGCTGCAACCGAAGACAAGGTAAATCACATTCACAATCATCACGATCATCACCATTCTCATGGAGAGCACCACGATCATGCTCATGATCACTTCGATTCCTTTGTGGTGACCTTGGGTGAGGTTGACGAAGACAAAATTCGGCAGACTTTAGCCGAGCTAATTGCCACCCAGAATATTTATCGTGCAAAGGGTTTTGCCGCGCTTCCGGGAAAGCCAATGCGGCAGGTGTTGCAGGCAGTTGGGAAGAGGCTCAATGTACATTTTGATCGACTGTGGGCGCCTGACGAGTGTCGCGCGACAAGTCTAGTTTTTATTGGCAAGGGTATTGTCGAAGAAGAGATTAGAGCGCAGTTACAGAAGGCTGAAGTAGTCAAAACCTAATGCATTTATTGGCTGGTCAACCGGGTGGGTTTACGGACGATGAGGGTATCATCGACCTCCAACAGTCATCCGCAGAAATTATTGTGCTGTCAGCAGCAGACAGTTCGTTGGCGGCGCTAGCAAACATCGCTGATTCATTGCCAAATGAGTATCCGTCGATACGGTTAGCCAATTGGTTACAACTATTGAAGCCAGCCGCTTTTGATTTATATCAGCACAAGGTTTTAGAGCAAGCCAAAGTGGTGGTGGTGTCCTTGTTGGGTGGGGCGAGCTATTGGCAATATGGATTCGATCAATTGCAGGAATGGGCACGAGCGTGCGATAGCAGAACGCTAATCTTTGTGCCCGGAGATAACAGCGTCGATGATCAACTCTTTAAAGCGTCGACAGTCGGAGAAGAAGATTCTAGGCGAATTTGGCATTTTTTGCGCGAGGGTGGGGCCATCAACAACCTCCATTTTTTTTACTTTTTGGCAGATCAATATATTGACGGAGATAATTTTCGATGGCATGAGCCTGAGAAATTACCGCGTTGCATGATGTATATGCCTGCATCCAGTTTGAAACATTCTCAAGCAAGTTATGCTGACTGGAAAAAGCGCTGGGGTGTCGGGAACCATGGTCAAGTTTGTGCAGTGCTTTTTTATCGTAGTCATTTACAAAGCGCAAATACCGCGATGTTTGATGACTTGATCGGTGTGATTGAGAGTCAAGGGTTGCGGCCACTGCCGATCGCTGTGAGTTCATTAAAGGATCCCGAATCGTTAGCTTTGGTCAATGCCTTGATTGAACAAGCTGGCGCAAAGGTCATTATTAATACGACAGGATTCTCCAGTAATATGGCAACTGCACCGGATCTTTCATCGCGGCCAAGCGACTTTCGGTCTCCATTCTTGAAAAATATTCCGGTGCTACAACTGGTTTTATCAAGCAGCACGAAGGATGATTGGCAAAAAAGTAGCCAAGGCCTTCGTAGTCGTGATATTGCAATGCAAATAGTACTACCAGAGATGGATGGCCGCATTATAACGCGAGCGGTTAGTTTTAAGAGCGAAGCTCATTACAGTAATCGTTGTCAAATAACAGTAGTACGCTATGATTTATATGAAGATCGTGCGAATTTCGTTGCACGGTTGGCAGCACGCTATTGTGTGCTTGCAAGTAAGCCAAACGCTGAAAAACGTCTCGCATTAATTTTAGCCAATTACCCTATTAAAGACGGTCGTATTGGAAATGGCGTAGGCCTAGACACACCCGCGTCTGCTATTTTTATATTAAGGGCTTTGGCTGATAATAATTATCCTGTTGAATCGATCCCAGAGGACGGTAAAGCGTTGATAAGACAATTGTTGGGTTCAATAACTAACAACCCCAATACATTGCACCAACTGCCTTGCTGGCAAAGTATGAGTGTTAAGAGCTATCTAGATAGTTTTGCGAAGTTGCCAGAACAAAATCAACAAGCTGTGTTAGACCGCTGGGGCCAACCAGAGGCCGACCCTAAATGTCGAGATGGTCGCATTATGATAGCTGGCATTCGTATTGGAAAGACCTTTGTGGGTATACAACCCGCCCGCGGGTTTAACATGGACTTATTGGCAAATTATCATGACCCCGATCTCATCCCCCCGCACAGTTATTTAGCGTTTTATTTCTGGTTACGTGATGTATATCAAGTGGACGCATTGGTGCACGTTGGCAAACATGGCAACTTAGAATGGTTGCCAGGTAAAGGAAGTGCGCTGTCTGAAAATTGCTGGCCTGATATTAGCTTAGGTCCAATACCGCACTTCTACCCATTTATTGTGAATGATCCTGGCGAGGGTGCTCAAGCTAAGCGCCGAGCTCAAGCCGTCATTATTGATCATTTAATGCCGCCAATGACACGAGCTGAAGTGTATGGGGATTTGGCAGAATTAGAGTCGTTAGTGGATGAGTACTATCAAGCGATGGGTCTAGATGCTCGGCGTGAGAGATGGTTGCGAGAGCGTATTTTGGAACAAGTTAAAGAGACTAATGTATTACAAGAGTTGCCGTGCGAGGATCAGTCAGACGAGGGGGTCCTGACAGGGCTTGATACATATCTGTGCGATATTAAGGAGGCCCAAATCCGTCATGGCTTGCATATATTAGGTGCTTTGCCTAATTCTGAAAAACTTTGTGACACCATTGTGGCGCTACTGCGTCTGCCTCGTGGTCATGAGGCTAGAGATCAAGGTTTGTTGCATAATATTGTTATTGATCTAAATTTAGTTGATGGGGATAAATTATTCGATCCATTCGTTATCGAGGTGTCAGTTTGGGGCGGTGCCAGACCGGAGCAACTTGCAACCATAGATAATAGTGATTGGCGCACTACGGGTGATACTCGTGAGCGTCTGGAACAGTTAGCGCTGCACCTTATTAGTACGTATGTGGTTGGCGAAACCGCCATTGACGGTGCTGTCTTCCAGGCCTATCCGCAAACTGCACTCCAACTACAATACGCCAAACAGGTGTTGTATCCAGCGCTGAAGACGAGCGTTGAACAAGAAATATCGGCGCTGGTTGACGGCCTGAACGGCCAGTTTGTCAAGCCGGGGCCAAGCGGCGCTCCAACTCGAGGGCGTTTAGACGCCTTGCCTACGGGCCGAAATTTTTTCTCGGTAGATAATCGGTCAATTCCGTCCCCCGCGGCATGGGCGTTGGGGAAAAAGTCTGCTCAGGGTTTGATTGAAAGGCACCTGCAAGACCATGGAGACTATCCAAAGCAGTTAGGTTTGTCTGTGTGGGGTACGGCTACCATGCGAACAGGAGGTGATGATATTGCCCAAGCATTCGCGCTAATGGGAATCAAGCCGATATGGGCGAAAGGCTCACAGCGAGTCATTGATTTTGAAATCATACCAGCGATGCTATTACGTCGCCCTAGGGTAGACGTGACACTGCGTGTATCAGGCTTTTTTCGTGATGCATTTCCTAATGTGATGAGGCTTTACGATAATGCTGTTCAGGCGCTGGTTGAGTTTGACGAGCCAGCTGGAATGAATACGGTTCAAAAAAATGTGGAGCAGCGCACGGAGCAACTAGTCCGAGAAGGTTTGACGACGGGAGAGGCGAGTAGACGAGCCAGCTATCGGGTTTTCGGTAGTAAACCGGGCGCCTATGGTGCCGGCTTGCAGGGCCTAATTGATGAGCGCTGTTGGGAAACCCGAAACGACTTAGCTCAAGCTTATCTTAACTGGGGCGGCTATGCATATGGTAGTGCACCCTCTGATAGCGATGGCGTTGAGGCCAAGGATTCCTTTCAAGAACGTTTAAGTAAACTCGAGGCGGTGGTTCAAAATCAGGACAATCGCGAGCATGACCTACTGGATTCAGATGATTACTATCAATTTCAAGGTGGCATGAGTAATGCAGTTACCGCGTTTTCGGGAGAAGCGCCGTCGGTATATCACAATGACCACTCAAATCCGGCGCAACCTAGGATTCGTAGTTTAAAGGAGGAGCTAAATCGTGTAATTCGCTCTCGGGTATTAAACCCCAAATGGATAAAAGCGATGCAAGAACACGGCTATAAAGGAGCCTTCGAAATGGCCGCTAGTGTCGACTATTTGTTTGCCTATGATGCCACCACTAATCTTATCGATGATTATCAGTATGAAAGGGTTGCTGATGCCTTAGTACTCAATCTTGAGGTCCAGCAGTTTATGCAAGAGCACAATCCAAGTGCACTAGAAGAGATGGCGGAAAGATTGTTAGAAGCGACTCAGCGGGGGTTATGGCAAGAGCCCGGAGATTACAGTCAACAGTTGCAAGATTTGCTGCTAAATATAGATGCCCAGCAAGAGGGCGCCAGCTAGTGTTTTTAACGCCTAATACCTTAATGGTGCAAGGCACCACTTCGGATGCTGGGAAAAGTATTTTAGTCACTGCATTATGCCGCATTTTGGCGCGGCATAAATTATCTGTGGCGCCATTCAAGTCACAAAATATGGCTTTGAACAGTGCAGTTACTCCGTGTGGTGGCGAAATTGGCAGAGCGCAAGCTGTGCAGGCCCAAGCTTGCTTTTTGTCACCGTCTATTGAAATGAACCCTATCTTATTGAAGCCCAATAGTGATGTGGGATCACAGGTCATTGTTAATGGCAGGTCTATTGGCAATATGGGCGCAAATGAGTATCACAGCTGCAAACCTGAACTTCTCGACACCGTTGTGGCTGCGCATGACTCATTAAGACAACGTTATCAGGCGGTGATAGTCGAGGGAGCGGGCAGTCCTGCAGAGATAAATTTGCGTGAACATGACATTGCTAACATGGGATTTGCGGAAAAAGTTGATTGTCCGGTGATTATTGTTGCTGATATAGACCGGGGTGGAGTGTTTGCGCATTTGTACGGCACCTATGCGCTGTTAAGCCCTTCTGAGAAGTCGCGAGTCATCGGTTTTGTTATTAACCGTTTTCGTGGTGATGTTGACCTACTGAGACCGGGCTTGATCTGGCTGGAAGAAAAAACATCAGTACCAACATTGGCAGTCATTCCGTACATTCACAATTTACACATAGAGGCTGAAGATAGTATCAGTAACAATGAAACCCAAAATGCGGAAGAAAAGCGGCTAAGAATCGTTGTTATTAACTATCCACGAACGAGTAATCATACTGACTTCGATGTGTTGCGAATGTATCCTCATGTTGATTGTCAATTTATTTCGGAGGCAAGTGACTTTAGCGGCGCCGATGTGATTATCTTGCCAGGCAGTAAGAATGTGCGTGACGATCTAGCTGCTATGAGATGCAGTGGTTGGCCAGAGCTAATTAATAGCCATTTACGCTATAGCGGCAACGTTATTGGTATTTGCGGTGGCTTTCAAATGCTGGGAGATTCTATTCACGATCCGCAGGGAATAGAGTCCGCTGCGGGTTCTTCTCAGGGTTTAGGGCTGTTAAAATTTGAAACCACACTTGCTGAGAAAAAAACTCTGCGTAACGTGAAAGGTACCAGCGTAAAGACCGGAGCACAAATTTGCGGGTATGAGATTCATGCCGGGGAGAGTGTGGGCCCTGCACTGAAGCGGCCATTGTTTTCTCTGAGCCTTCAAAATCAGGATGGCAGCTTTTCTGAAAATAAGTTCAGTGATGGCGCAATAAGCACTGATGGAAAAATAATGGGTACGTATGTTCACGGAGTATTTGACCAGAAAGCGATGTTAGCCGAAATACTAGGGTGGGCAGGTTTAGACAACCTAGCTGAATTCGACTATGACGGCTATCGAGAGGATGAGATCGACCGTTTGGCTGATGTGGTAGAGAAGGAAATCTCGATAGACACATTGAAAAATCTCTTATCGTTGAGTGAAGGGTCTTGACTGCGCTCACTATTATTTTTTCGTTACTAGTGGACAGAGTTTTGGGTGAACCTAAGAGGTGGCATCCGCTAGTAGGGTTTGGCACTATCGCCAATACGTGTGAAGCCTATCTTAACAAAATGGCGCTCAGTGATAATCGGCAAAAGGTGAACGGCATTTTTGCAGCACTTATTGTCGTGGCCCCTATTGTTGGTTTATCTGTGTGGGTTGATAGTGGTCTATCGTTATATCCAATTGCCCAGTTTATATTTGGCGTGGTCGTAGTCTATACAGCCGTTGGTTGGAGAAGTCTTATTGCGCATGCGAAGGCAGTAATTGAGCCATTAAAGGACCAGAGGTTAGATGATGCAAGACTTTCGCTATCAATGATTGTAAGTCGGGATACAGCGCAACTGAATGACATTGAGGTTGCGAAGGCCGCAACTGAGTCGGTATTAGAAAATGGAGCTGACGCAATTTTCGCTGTGATGTTTTGGTTTTGTGTTTGGGGCGTTCCGGGCGTTGTGCTCTACCGCCTAATTAACACTTTAGATGCAATGTGGGGCTATAAGAGTAAACGATTTCTATACTTCGGCTGGGCAGCGGCAAGAGTCGATGATGTAATGAATTTTATCCCAGCCAGACTAACTGCTTCTAGCTATGCGGTAGTAGGCAACTTTTCAGTATCTTTAAATTGCTGGCGTCAGCAAGGATTTAACTGGAAGAGTCCGAACGCGGGTCCTGTTATGGCAGCCGGCGCCGGTGCTATCAATACATCTTTGGGTGGGTCGACTTCATACGGTGGTGCGCGAGAATTTCGCCCGATATTAGGTCCAGCAGAAAGTGCAGACACACTAGCCAACAGCCAGAGTATTGAAAGTGCATGTGAGTTGGTTAATAAGTCCGTATTGCTTTGGTTGTTGATATTAGCGTTATCGGCGATTTTGCTGTGAATAGCCTATTATCGTATGCTGAGTTATCGATGCGCAGTAGTGCCGACAAGCGTTTATGCGAGCTATTCCAGAATCTGCCTGATCATGGAGGAGATATTGAGGGGGCGTCGGCTCGGTATGGAATACCGGTAGCCGATTGGATCGATTTATCGACAGGCATGAATCCTCAGTCTTATCCTATCCCTGCGATTCCTATCCAAGCTTTTCGAGACTTACCGTACTGGCGGTCAGAGTTTTTGCAAGCTGCAGAAACCTATTATTCTAAAAGTATCTTTGTGCCAGTTTCAGGTTCGCAGCAAGCTATTCAAGCATTACCTAATATACTGTCGCCGGCAGGTGATTGTGATGTTTTGCTGCCTGCGGTGGGTTATCAGGAGCATGCTAGGCAGTGGGATCATGCGGGCGCAAAATTGGAATATTATGCAAGCCTATCAGAGCATGATATGTGTAAAGACATTGATGCGCGGTTGACGACGAATAGCGCCCAGCATCTCGTCGTCATAAGGCCTAACAATCCTAGCGCCGTCGAAATCACTAATCATCAGTTATGCGGCTGGGCTAATAGACTTTCTAAAGGATCGTATCTAGTTGTCGATGAAGCGTTTACAGATGTAGGCGATCAAAGCTTACTGACAATGGATGTAGTCCCGAGTAACATCGTCGTATTGCGCTCATTTGGTAAATTTTTTGGGTTGGCGGGTATTCGTTTGGGTTTTGTGTTTGCAGATGAGTCGATAGCCGAAAAGCTGACTGATATATTGGGGATGTGGCAGGTCAATGGTCCGGCGCAGGTGATAGCCACAGTGGCGATGAACGATATTGATTGGCAGAGAACTGCTAGGCAACAAATTGCAATTAGTTCGGCGCTTATGGAGCACCTATTAGATCCGCTGAAGCGGCACTTTAAGTTAAAGGAACCAGTCAGCGCCTCACTATTTTCATCGTATGCTATGGATATAGATTTAGCGTTGGCCTTGAATGACACGCTGTCTAAACTGGGTGTGCTTACGCGGGTAATAATTTTAGGAAATAACGAAGCATTCCTGCGCTTTGGCTGTATAAGCCCTGACAATAGTGATGAGATAGGACGTATTACTGAGGCGGTGAAAATAGTGTGCACTTTAAATTCGGTCGTCGCGTTGTTGGACTATCACGTAGACGTTAGCTAATGCAATATTTCCCATTATTTTATAATTTGCATAGACGTAAATGCCTGATAATTGGTGGAGGCAATGTCGCTCGACGGCGCGCAAAATCATTAATTAGGGCGGGCGCCAAGGTTCATCTTATCAGCAAGGAAATAGAATCTGAACTTGAGTCTTTTCTTATTGAGAGCGATGCGAGCTTCGAAAAGCAGGCCATCGATATAAATAAATTAAAGAATGATTATATGCTTATAGTCGCGGCAACTAATGATAAGGCTGCTAATGCTGCTGTAGCGAGTTTTGCATATGAAAATCGTATACCTGTTAATGTTGCTGATGATCGTTCTGCCTGTGATTTTATATTTCCGTCTATTATTGATAGAGCCTCCCTGACTGTCGCAATATCAAATAGTGGAAAATCACCAATACTCTCGCGATTACTTAAAAAACAAATTGGCGCGTACTTGCCTTCGGCGTTTGGGGAATTGTCAGATTTTGTTGGTGAGTATCGTGAACAGGTAAAGGCAGCTGTCACTGAGGACGATGAGCGCAAGATCTTTTGGGAAAATGTTTTACAGGGCGCAATCGCTGAAGCTATCTATTCGGGTAAAAAACAGCGAGCTCATGCCCTTTTTGAGTCCGCGTTGGCTGACCCCCCAAAGTTTAACTTGCAAGGAGAAGTCTATCTAATTGGCGCTGGGCCCGGCGATCCAGATCTTCTAACGTTAAAGGCTTTTCGATTATTGCAGAAAGCCGATGTCGTCTTATATGATCGACTTGTATCTGAAAAGGTAATGGGATTAATTGCACCTGAGGTCGAGCTCATTTATGTCGGTAAGTATCGTGATAGCCACGCTGTCCCCCAAAATGACATTAATCAACTGTTAGTTGAACAAGCACGGAAAGGTAAGCGAGTAGCAAGACTAAAGGGAGGGGATCCTTTTATCTTTGGTCGAGGTGGGGAGGAAATTCAGACACTGGTTGACTACCAGGTTCCATTTCAAATCGTGCCCGGTATTACGGCTGCCAGCGGTTGCTCGGCCTACGCTGGTATTCCTTTAACACATCGTGATTATGCCCAATCAGTTCAGTTTGTAACTGGCCAGTTGAAGGATGGTACTATTGATCTAGAATGGTCAGAACTTATTTCACCGGGGAAGACTTTGGTTTTTTACATGGGACTTAAAAGCCTTCCAATCATATGTGAATCTTTAATACGGCACGGTATGAAATCAGATACGCATGTAGCACTTATTGAAAAGGGTACTACCGATGAACAGAGGGTTTTAGTGTCAAACCTTAAAGAGATGGGGTCTGTATTAGCGTCAGAGCGCGTCGCGTCGCCGTCACTGTTCATCGTGGGCAGTGTAGTTCAACTCGCGGAAAAGCTTGCCTGGTTTGATACCTAAATGAGCAATCCTCACAGCTATTCAGAAAGTGAGAAAAACGCGGTTTATAAAGTGATTGCTGAGCGCCGCGACATGCGACACTTTAACGGGAAACCATTAAGTGCTGATGTGCTACAGAAAATTCTTGTTGCAGCCCATATGGCACCGAGTGTTGGGCTAATGCAGCCTTGGCGATTTATTCGCATTACGGACAATCTAATAAGAAAATCTATCTTTGAAATTGTTGATAAGGAGAGAGCCTTAACGGGTGAGGCCTTAGGGCATAGGAAGCAAGAGTTTTTGAAACTAAAGGTAGAAGGAGTGATGCAATGTTCGGAATTGTTAATTGCTGCTCTACCGGATGGTAGAGAAAAGCATGTTTTCGGTCGCAGAACCATTCCAGAAATGGATCTGGCTTCTTTGTCATGTGCAATTCAAAATATGTGGTTAGCAGCAAGAGTTGAAGGTATTGGTATGGGTTGGGTGTCGCTGTTCGAGCCCGAAGATATCAAAAAGCTGCTATCTATGCCGAGCGCGAGTCAGCCCATTGCTGTTTTGTGTATCGGGCATGTAAATGAGTTTTATGAAAAGCCCATGCTGGTTATGGAAAATTGGGCAGAGGAAATGACGCTCGAGAGTATGATGTACGAGAATCAATGGCAGTCTGAGGACTAGGGGCCAGTAGTGAAACCCTATGCACCGAAGGACACTACTGTCTGCCGCGTCGGCGCGTCCGCTGTTCTTCGCTTACAGGGTTGATGCGCAGCTTGGTTACTGGCGATAAAATGCCTTTATACCAAATCACTAGGGCTTGGATTAGGTGTATTCTATGAAGCTATTAAAGCGTGCGAGCGTTATTATTTTGTTTGCCTTGGGGGGGCTGGGTTTGCTCGCTTACAGCTGGACTTATACGCCACAGGGTAGACTGGATTTTACGGCAGCGGTCATTGCTAAAGTGGCGGCGCTCAGCGCGGGACCGCTGGTGCTAAACTTGGCGGACGTAGCCTCTGAGCGTCAAAAAGCTAACGCCCAGATGGGAGCTATGTTGCGGCAGGCTCCGGTCACAGATGCTGTGACTATTTCTGACTTAGAAATTCCCGGTCCAAGTCAGAGCATGCGTGTGCGCGAGTATCGTCCACCACATACGGTGGCATTGCCTTTCATGGTGTGGATGCACGGCGGTGGCTTCTGGATGGGAAATCAGTTAGAAGATTGGGATGGTCGCATTGCGGCATTGGCGGCAGATGCACATATTGCGATTTTTTCAGTCGATTATCGGCTCGCCCCGGAACATCCTTGGCCTGCTGCTTTAGACGATAGCTATGCGGCCCTGCTGTGGCTGCATGCGAATGCTGCCGAACTGGGCCTAGATCCCGAGCGCATCGCTGTTGGCGGCGGCAGTGCTGGCGGTAATCTTGCCGCGACATTGGCGATTAAGGCGCGAGATGAGAGTGGCCCAGCTATCACCGCGCAAATGCTTAGCGTGCCGGTCACTGACGCCAGTGACACAATATATCCGTCTGAGCGTACCTTTGGCGACGGCTATGTGTTAACTGCCCAGAGTATCGAGGCAATGGTGGAGGCCTATTTGCCTAATCCCTCGGACCGCCTAGACCCGCTGGCCAGTCCGATATTGGCGGCGTCACATGCAGGTCTGCCGCAGGCTTTGATTGTGACAGCGCAATACGATCCGCTTCGCGATGAGGGAGAAGCCTATGGTGAAAAACTACGCCAAGCCGGCGTTTCCGTCGAGGTCATTCGTTACGATGGTGCGATTCATGGACTAATGGGTTCGATAGGCAGTATGCGTGATGCCCACAGGGCGCAAGTAGATTTACTCAAACGGTCCATTGGACAAACTGACTAACTCTGCGCATAGCGAGGGCATCGGGCTTACGCTCTTTGGTATTTTTTTATCGAAGAATCTAACCGCCCGCGTGAATATTGACACATCAAACCTGCGACAAACAGAGAGACTTAAAGAGCGCCTAATCTGACCACAAATGCTGTAGAGACCCAACATAAAATGATAGGCTAAACAAGCATCTGGAAGCTCGGTTGCGATTTAATAATAATAGGGTAGATCACGAAAAAATTATACTCGAGGTTGACGATGAAAATGTCTAAATCAGCAGCGTTTTATTTTCCATTTTTTGTAGCCTTATTTTGCGTGAGCGTAGGATGCAGTAACAACAATAACAATAACAATAGCAGCGGCAACGTCAATATGGTTCCGCCTAAGCCTGAGCCCGAACTAGGAGAGGCTGCACCGATTCAGGTCACAGATTGTACGATACTGGATTCGCAAGTCTTTTCGCCTTCACTGCAAACCGAGGTTCCTAATGGCACTAGTGCCGATTTATGTGATTTCAATGTGATGGCCTGGGAGTCGTTTATGTATCTGGTGCAGCCAGTTTCGGACAGCAGCAGCGTCAGACGTTTTGAAGTGACACAAGATTATCCGAATTACTTGGGAGAGGAAACTGACAGTTGCGCTGAGCAGTCAAACAAAGAGGTGTTGAATCTACTTACCAATGCAACAACTGGTCCTGGAGGCCCTGAGGCCGGCACTAACGTTGAGGTATACTCTGTAGGGCCGGAAGGGACAGCTGAGGGTAATATTGTGCTCTACAATGTTCGATTCAGTCGTAATTTGTGCGGTAACACGGGCCCCGAGGCGACGCTGCCTGATGACTTGGTCGAAATTAAAACGGCTTGGCGCTATATAACACCGCAAACTACTGCGGCCGACTACTATACTATTGATGTAACCTTAGATACTGGCCAAAAGTTGAAATTAGGATTGATCGGTTTTCACCTTGCGCAGGCAACGCCACTGCATCCTGAAATGATTTGGACGACATGGGAGCATATGGCTAATACGCCTGATTGTGTGCCTTCAAGGCTATCGCCAGAACGGCCGGCAAACGGTTGGACAATGATGACAGACTCCTGCGCCCAATGTATTGATTCTAGCAGCCCTCTAGATTGTACTGCACAGTGCACTAACTCTGAGGGTATTTACATCAATGAGGGCAGAACAGATAAAACCAAAAGTCCCCCTTATATTGCCGATTCTACAGACGTATGTCGTGTCTTTCCTCAGGGTACTCAAGATGGTGATAATCAGTGGACGCAGAATCGGGCAAATATTTTGGCGCTTAACGAGCAGATAGTTGGCGAGAGTGGCTATCTTGCGCAGCTTGAATCGTCAGACCCTCAGGCTGTTTGGCGTAACTATCAAATGGTCGGCGGAATTTGGTTTAATAATGAGGGCACCCTTGCGCCAGATGAGCAGCGTGGTTCTATTCAACTGGCAAATACTGTGATGGAGACGACCTTTCAGGGTTCATTCACACCTGGTGTTGATGGCATGACCAGTTCAGATGGCACCCTGAATTGTTTTGTTTGTCACAATTCTCCCAATGGTTATCCAGCATTGCAGTCTGTTTATGACTTGAGTCACATCGCCCCTTATGTAAATGGTCCAAATTAACCTGCACTTTGCGTTGTGTATGGCTGCCGATTTGCAGCGATGCCGTTAGGCTTATGCAGCGTCGTTTAAAATGATAAGTCTGAGCAAGTTCGTGGAAGATTATTTGAGCCTGATGGCGAGACAACCGTCGTCTAGCGCAGTGCTTTGCGATCACGCAGTTACAGTAGGAAGCATGGTCGGTAATAATTCAGATAATTCATATCAAGGTCACCTCTGACAAAAATACGCTGATATTAGTGAACTCTTACTGGGCCACTTATTCTGCTGTTCAAGTAGGGCAGGGAGCGTGGTTTGAGGCCATGATGATCATCCGCCTAAGGACCATTTGTCGTTAAGCGTTAACAGAGTGAATCCTCAGATGCTGACTTCGCTTGGCCATTCGCTACTACTGCGTCTATTTTTGCTAATGTGGTTTCGCAGCGCGATAAAGTTGTCTTGCTATCGCGGTGGTTTCACGGTACCGTTCCCATTAATATTTTGGCATAATATATGCCATGAAAAACGGCTAGTAGGGTGCTTAGTGTCGTTAAAATAATCGGAGAATAATAATGAGAGCGATGATAAAACCATATATATCCGCACTTACTGTCGCAGTCTGCAGTAGTAACGCATTTGCTCAGGTCGGCATGCTGGAAGAGGTTGTTGTAACCGCGACCAAGCGGGCCGAGAGTCTGCAGGATATTCCCATCACGGTAACGGCTATCTCTGCGACTACTATTCAAGAAGCCGGTATCCAAGATATCAGTGATGTCGCGGCACTAGTGCCAGCGTTGACCGTCAGTTCGAACCTAAGCCCGTTTGCGACTGCCCTGCGAATTCGCGGTTTTGGCACATCGCAAAATGACCCTGCGTTGGAGCCCTCGGTCGCCTTCATCCTAGATGGGGTTTATATGGGCAGTTCCGGCCTCGGTATGTCGGAGCTTACTGACATTGAGCGGATTGAAGTATTGCAGGGGCCGCAGGGCACGCTATACGGCAAGAACAGTAACGCAGGGGTGATCAGCGTCATCACTAAAAGTCCTAACCTCAAGGAAACGGAAGGATATGTTGAAGCGAGCCTCGGGGATTACTCTCTGCAACGTTACGTGGGTGCCGTTACCGGACCTATTAGTGACTCACTGGCCTACAGCATTGCGGGTAACTGGTATGAAACCGATGGCTGGATGGAGAGTAATACCGGTGCTGACCTCAACGCAGCACAGGACTGGAATGCACGAGGCAAGCTGCTGTGGCTGCCAACCGAAACGCTCAGCCTGCAACTAACCGTTGCTCATGTCGATCGTGACGACAGCTGTTGTGCAGCTGATGCTACCCAAACCGCCGCCGTCACTGACCAACTTATAACCCAAGGTCTGCCGGTTCCGAAAAACGATGCCTTTAACTATAAAAACAATGTGAACGTGGACTCTAATTTTGAAATGGAATCAGAAGCGGTGAATGTGAAGATAGATTATGAGTTGGATACGGCGGTTCTGACCTCCCTCACCGCCTGGAATGACTATGACTATAAAACGTCCACCGATGCCGACAGATCCGAGCTTGACGTTTTGGGTATTATTGATGACAAATATAGCGGTGAACAGTATTCTCAGGAATTTCGTCTGACCAGTGCCCTAGACGGCTCTTGGCAGTATATGGCGGGCGCATTTTACGCCTTTGAGGAACGCACGCGAGGTGGTGAGGATCAAGCACCTGTTGTAATAGGGGGCGATATAGTGGCGGTTGGGGGTGCGGGAACAGGGCTTGGCCCGCTATTTGCTAATATCGTACAGCCGGGCGATACCGTCTTTTTTAACAATAAATGGAAAACAGAGACCTACGCTGTGTTCGGCCAATCCACGTACACCATAAGCGAGAGTTGGGCGGCAACCCTAGGTTTACGGTATACCACAGAGACCAAGGATGCCGATCTATACACAGAGCCATTTTCCACGGCGCCTGCCTTCGCTATCGGCGGCTCTTTGGTGCAAATAGCGTTCGCGCCCGTTGATGGGAGCTTTGACCGCGATGCCGATGGGTTTACCGGCTTGGCCAACCTCACTTGGTCTGTGAATGCAGATACGATGGTCTTCACATCCATATCCACGGGCAGTAAATCAGGAGGTTTTAACGGTGTAGCCGGCGAGGGCGCCCCTCGGGAATTTAAGGACGAGGACACGACCAACTATGAATTAGGTATAAAATCACAGCTGTTCGAGAACCGGCTGCAATTGAATGTCAGTGCTTTTTATACGGAGTTTAGTGATTTACAGTTTCTAGCTCAACAGCCCACAGGGGTCGGTACATTTGTCAGCAATGCCGCCGAGGGCACTAGCGCCGGGGTAGATTTGAATTTTTCCGCCGCGCCTTGGCAATTCCTGATGTTGTCAGGTGGATTGCAGTATCTAGATGCCAAGTACACCGATGGCGAACTGGATAAACTGAACTTTGACGTGCCCTATGCGCCCACATGGAGCGGCAACTTCTCCGCGACTTTTTTGCTACCTCTTGCTGATGGTGTGACCTATCTGCGCAGTGATTACAGCTTTATGGGAGAGCACTTCAGCAATCCAACCTATCAGCCTGACAGTGTCGAGCAGGATAAGAGGTTGCTGAACGTCCGTTTGGGATGGCGCAATGATCACTGGGATGCCACCGTATGGGTGAAGAACGCGACCGATGAAGCCTATGCTCTTTTAGCTCTGGCCCCGCTAGCTTACTCTGGTACCGAAGCATTCTTTCTTGAGGCACCGCGCACTTGGGGCGTTACGGTTCGTTATAGCTTCTTTTAACACAAGGCTGCAGTGGCATCGGTGCGCTTAGCCGTTAAGGCCTAGCTTTGTCGGGTTATCCCTTAGGATATCCGGTATGCGCGATTGAATGAGTTTACGGATCGCCAGTATCTCGATAACCCTGAGCAGCGCAACGTTTCCCGCCCCTCGATTTCAGCGCCAAGCAGACACACAGCCTGCATTAACGCCGGTGTTGGATATCAATTCTCACCTAGTGCCCTCATACTTTATCAAAGACCTATGTTAGAAGAACGAGCCTCATCTTTGATAAGCTCAGCGTCTACTGGCAGGAGAACGCGCCGATCAACCGCGTCGTCGACGGATTTGTCAATCGCATCGATATAGGCTTGTTTACTTGGATAAAGTTCGGCTAACTGTGCATCATCGAAAAGTTCTGTGGTACCAAACAGATTACAGAAGCTGTCAGTACGAGGTTGCCCCTCTCCGCTCAGTATTGCGACAGGGGCATCCACATAAGGGCTTCTGAGGCCACCGGTAACATTGCCTACGGCGTCATATACAAAGCTGCTTTCTGCCGCATCTATATCTAAAAACTCAGCCGACGGCGCTGGCGTGCCATTACGCACCCATGCGTCTAGTGCGTTCACCGCGGCTTTAGCTATAAAATGCATCCCGCTGTCGTTGGCAGGGAAGCTACAAGTGATAAAGGGTGCCCGAACTTTTGCTTCTGATATTACAGCCGCAACACCGGGGTCGTTACCCAGATCATTGACAGACTTTAGCGTTGTGTAGAGGTCCGAATGTGAGGCCCCTGCAGCTTCCCAAATACGAATGAAGGCAGAGTCCACCTGCCGTGAAATCACAGAATTGAGTTGGAAAATATCAGTCTCACTCTGCAGTGTGATAACGGGGATCTCTAAGTCGGTGCGAATAAACACTGCCTCAGGTGTAGGCACATCCGCCAGCGGCAACTGCGAGATGCTGGCTGAGCTACCTCCACGTGCCATTATAAGAAAGGCGTCAAAGAGATCTATCTCTGAGTGAGGCCCATTATAATAACTGACCAGTCTGAAGGCCGACTGCGATTGTCCCACACCGATTAAGCGCTTCGCAACAAGCCCATCGAGTGGGTCAAGACCATCTTTTGGTCGAAGTACTGCTTGGGCTGCCTGAGAAAAAATATTATACGAGAAAGAGTCACCAGGGTGATTCAAAATACCGTAGCGCACTGGATCAACAACCTTTAACGAAATATCGAAAGCACCTCCGCCTCCTTCAACACCGACAGACTGCGCGGATACGCCGACCCAAACGTGACCTTCGCGCTCTAATTCTGTGTGCGTGGCCAAAAAGCTGGGAGCGGCATCTAAGCCTCCTGACACGTTAAACCATTCCACTACTACCGTGCCACTGAAATTTGCCTCATCGATAGGCCGCCGGACTACCATACGTGTTCGATAGTCTGCTGCGTCCGCCTCCTGTAATGACCATACACCGTCTGGCCCAAGCTCGTCTGTTGCCACGTAGGAAACAGCCGTGCCGGAAATAAAGTATTCTGTTTCTCGATAGCCCACTTCTGCGGCATCAAAGGCGAGCCCGGAATAAAATGCAGTGCCCGGAGCGTAGTTCTGATCTCTAAGATCGACCGCGCCATTAAAAATAGTGCAACATTCGGGCCCGCCGCCAGTGATCGTAACCTCTTCCACAATCGGGTTAGCAGGCTGCGGCTTAAGAATTTCACCCGCTAGATTATCATCGTTGTTGTTATCACTGCACCCTGATAGCGCGATGACTAAGAGTGCTAGGGCTGATGCCCTTAAAACCCCTGCGGTGTGCCACTTGAAAGTCGACTGTGTCATTGCAAATACTCCCTAGGCGATACAATTCAGCGTCTTATGGTATCAGGCAGGCTAGTGACTCACAACCAAGCTTAGATCCAATACAACGGTGGTGAGACAAAGCCACTAACGCCACTTTATGTCGAACACTTGAGAGGCCTTCGTGGGCTACTGCGATTGCCGGCGCAGAGCGATAAGAGAACCTTTATTTTCGACTGGCTAAGTCCAACCGAATAGTTTTGTAAGCCATGCGCGCGGGTGACGAGGAATCGGCAGTGCCGCGGCGGTCGCAGAGTTCAGACAGGCAGGCTAAATATCAACTTAATTCCAAGCTTAAGGATACGATTGAAGTACTGTTGATAGTGATGCTAGGGGAGGAAGTCTTGTACTAGTAGGCTAGGTTTGCGACAGGTATCATTTACATCCAAGACCGGTCGAGAAGGTTGTGCTAGCGTACGTGCTATAGTTTTCATGTAAAACATCACAACAAGCACGCTAGAAACAATGTTGAAATAGAGTGAAGTCTCGTATCATCGACAAATAATTTGAGTTGGAGGCGGCCGATGCAATCTACACTTAGCCATACAGGCAGAATTTTACTTGCCCTTTATTTTCTGTTTCCCGGTATTATGAAATTTGCAGCATGGGATATGCATGTCACCCTGATGGAAACGCACAAAATGCCCGTGGTGCCGGCTTTGCTGGTCCTGTCAGGTATCATTCAGATTGGTGCTAGCTTCTGTATTTTGGCCAATAGGCACGTCGCAATATGTGCAATTATCCTCGCAGGAATGGTGTTGGTCATCAACATAAACCTGCATGATTTCTGGAACGTTTACGAAGGCGTGAATGCGGAGCGTGAGACTCAAAACTTTGTTAAAAATCTAGGAATTTTTGCCGGTTTATTGTTGCTCGCTTCAATGAATCTGAAGCAAAATGGGGTAGGAGATTAGGGGTGCTTGCTATTCGTTTATCTATTGTGTGAGAAACATTTGGTACCAATGTAATGGGCTTCAACCGCCTGCTCAGTGCTTGTTTGGTGCGCGTATTCGCGCCAAGGCACCATCACTAAATGACGCAGATATTCTGGCAGCCGCCTTGGTCAAAGTTTTTTATCGTGGCCACCTCAGGCGTTCTCCTCGCCTGCAGCGATAACAATGGTAAAAATTCAGCGGGAGATGAATCTCCCAACGAAGTCGTAGCATCATGAAAGTGAAAAGTATTTATGGAGTTAGAGTGAGACACAATTCACCGACTGACGGTGTTCGAGTCTAACGAAAATTGGAACTATATTGAAACGAGAAATGAATTATATGAAATTTAAATACATGCTCATTCCCGCTGCAGTTTTTATCTGCCTGCTTTCTTCTTGCTCTGAAAAATCATTGGTGGCAAACTTTTCAGATCCAACAGTCCTCAGTGGCACATGGGCCTCGAACAGTATCACCTTGAATTCGAGAGGACCGAACGACACTAAAAAAATCTTGAGGCTTGAATTCACACAGGATGGCACGATTACTGGAACGGCAAAGTGGGCACTGATGTCCGGTGAAGGCGGCGATCACGTGGACACGAAAACCGACGCTGATACCGAATACCTGATTGGGTCCTTCAATCCGCATGACGGCATTTTCTTCCTTGTGGAAACTGAAGAAAACGGGTTCTGGCAATGCCGCGCCATCACTGAGGATCTCCTCCATTGCCATAAGGTTCAGCCAGGACCAAAGTATGTATCGACGTTTGTCGCTTTTGAACGCCGCTCTGAGTAGCTAAGTATCGGCTGGCCATGAACGCCAGGCTATTGGTTGTGAGTCAACTTGGAGGAGTTATGCATGTATTGACATGGGTGAAAATTAATTTACGTAAGCCCGCTAGCTTTGACATGTTCAGTCGCGGTAGCTCAAGCCGTAGCAAGATAATCTTTGGGGATAGGAAACCCAGCAGAAGCGCTAGATCAGCGTCCCTTCACGAGTAGCCCCGTCGTTGAGCAGCTCTCGATTTTTTGAATCAGATGTGTAACAGGTCACGGTGAACGATGTCCTGAACTTTCGCTATGGCTCGACCATTTACGTTGACCGCTCCTTTTGAAGTGGGATTAAAAGACATATATCATCCAAATTCCACCACGTAATTCATCATAATCACCCGTCGCTGCGGTGGAATCTCCCTGTTCATATGCCAGTGAATAGACTACTGAAAATCGACGTGTAACTGACTGATTGATAGCTAAGCCGACATTGATCATATTGTAATCATCCCGCGCGTTGTTATTTTTGAATCTGAAATCTCGGTAACCAAGCTCTACCCCTGCACTCAATAACCTGCTCATCTGGTAAGTGAGAGAAGTCCCGAAAGCATATTCATCAGAGTCATTTTCTAACTCTTCATAGTCTTCTGACTCGATAAGAACCACAGCACTGAACAGACAAGCTCGACATAAAGTGGAATTATTATATTCCAGTTCTAGATTGGTTCGCTCAAAAATATCAACTTCTAGAGCGCTGCTGTAAAAGTCGTCAAGATCAATGAAATCTCCTATGCCACCGCCTCTAGAGGTATCTGTCAACTCGTGCAGTACAGCCAACCGCCAGTCCGAAGAGCCGCCCGAATAAATTGATTCCCCTCGAAAATATCCTCCACTGGCATTATCCGACCCGCGCTGAGACTGATTGTATCCAGCATCAACACTGTAACTCAGCTTCGCTAGTGATGCGCTGTAACCGAGTGTCGCGCGGTAGTATTGATTATCGCCCAAACCCGCATCAAACTTCACGTCCTGATAGTTTACGTTGACGGAGGCGACATCTACTTCGGATAGACTGTGCTGCCAGCTAATACTGGCGCCAGTGTTGGCTGAATCCTGTTGGTCGCTGTCACCATAAGTTGTGTCGGAATAGGATAGGCCCGCATATATTGCGTCGGACGCCGAAGGTCGCAGTGTTAACTCAGGACCAATAGTGGAGATTGAACGGATTTCGCGATTGGACTGAATATTCGCCAAGGCCCTATCCCTGATAAGGTTACGACGACTGTTTTCAAACGTCCATGACAGCAGGTCATCGATTTGTTCATAGACTATCGATGCGTCACCGGTGACTTCGGTCTGATCGCTTTGTGTATTTTGATCATAGGCAGTAAATCGAGCGATATAATCTATTTCGGCGATCACTGAGGTACTTTCATGGTTTAGCCCAAACGCTGCAGTGGCTTGCTGTTCGAGTTCAGAGCGCTCGCCAGTTGACGTTTTCAGTGCATTGCTGGTGTGCTCTAAACCAGCGGCAAACTCAAGCGTCCTTTCCAGTGCTGACGCCTGCATCGATAGTGCGAGTAAGGCTACTAGCAATGACGCATTAAGTGCTTTTGATTTTCTGCTATTCATTGATGCAGTGCATTTTTAGTGCGACAAGCCCTTGGCCTTGAGTGCGTGACGGGTCAGCCCAAACTGCGCACACCGACGATGACAATAATCTAATCAATTGACACATGAACTGCTTCTCTTGTTACGCTCCAGTCGGGCCCAACGCTCAGCTTATTTCTTACAGGTATTGCCCCAGAACGAGTAAATTCTAGTCACCTACATTAACCTACACTGAGAACATGCAAAATTCATGCCAGCACAATAAAATCAATAACTTAGCGTGCTTTAGGTTGCAGTGTATAGACGAAGTGTAAAAAAATGGACCGGTTCAGGGAATGTTGGTTAGAAATTGCCCCGCACTCGCTCAGTCCTTTACTGGGAGACCGCGCTCTGCAGTCAGTGTGGCTTGTACTAAATTGACTAACAATATCATGTTTACGGTGGTGTAATGATTCAGTTGAAAAAAGCCAGCTAAAAGGAACGTTCAGGAACAGTGACGATGTCAGACGGTACCAGCATGTAGTTGGATTCCAACTTGCCGGCTTTCAGAATGTCGTCTAGGTAAATGGGGTACACTTTTATCTCACCTTCGGACTTTCGATAGAGCTTCGAATTATTTGACACTGCGAATTCATTGGGTCCGCCGGCTAATAACACTAAATCTAATACTGTCATTCCTTTGCGATAGGGTACCGATTGTGGGCTATTGACTGCGCCCGTCACTCGAATACGTTGCTGGAAGTCAGAGCTACTTGGGTTGGTCACAATGACTGAAACCTGCGGGTTTCTAATATATTCCGACAACTGACCGGTAATCGATTCACTCAGGGACTCGGTGCTGAACCCTGCGGCCATTACATCACCGATTAGTGACATCGATATTTTGCCGTCGGGTCTCACAGGAACGGCGATGCTTAGCCTGTCGTCTCCCCAGACTTCTATGCGTATCTCATCGCCCACGCCGATCTTATATTCTTCCGAAGTGTATCCCTGGACATTAACTGGCATGTCCGACATTTTAGGAGATGAACTAGTGCAAGCCGTCACTATCATGACGGTTGCTGCAACGATCAGCCGTCCAAGAGGCTTGTTTCGTTCTAGCCAGCTGCGCGGCGGGAAAAACCGTGAAATGTCCATCAGTACCTGATTCCTTTTTCAAGCAGTATACCTTCAACGGTCTGCATGCGAGGTCTATCATCGATGGGCATTCTACTACATTGGGCTGCGCTTTGGGATGTTTGTCCTTGCTATACACTAGAGGAGCATTCCGGCCAATGCATCCCGATATCCGCGAATTATGCGGAGTGAAAATTTAGATACAAGTATGTACGTGGCAGAGATCAAAGGCCGTTTGTAGCAGCAAGATTTGGCCCAGTTTGGGCTCTAGAGGTACTGCGTTGTGACCTTTTGTACACTGTTTTATAGGAAGACATCGGTATTAAATCGCACCTTCATCCTCTGGGCGACTTTTCCATGCAAATATATCGCGTTTTATTTTGTGCGCAGACCGCCTAGCTTCGGAAGAATCCTGCATATCAGGAACGGCGCCCCAGAGCGCATAAAAATGGATCAAATATACTCTCTGGTCTAGAGAACAAGCCCTTTTCGTCGCTGCTGCGATGCAGCCATAGTCCACCTGCGACAAACCTCCATTTGTCTTAATCTATTACATTCCTTTTAATCCATCATAATTTAAACGGTAATTGTCGAAATTTTTTACACTCTTCTGCAATTTCAATATAGGGAGAAAAAATACATATATTTTTCAGTTGCTTAAGAATAATGGCATGAGTCTTGCAGTCCCCGCATGGTATGAGTTGGCATCAGTCGCTCAATGATACATGGACACAGGAGCCAAGATTGGAATGGCAAAATCAGTGGAAACATCGGACACACTGCTAGCGGAGCAGAATCCTAACTTTACCAACGTTTTGCCCAATGCTGTGAATCGTCTTACGGTACCGGGTGCTAGATTCGCAATCTTTTTTACAGTCGTAGCCTGGCTCGCCTATGTCGTTGAACAAGGTATCAGGTTGAGTGGTCTCGACCTCACGACAGCTACAATTGTCGAGGCACTTGCTTACATAACAACGGTTACGCTGCTCACGATGTCATGTCTAGCCTATATGGTCGCCCGGTTAGGACACTATGAACGCATTAAGGTTCATCAGCGTGTTCAGCGCAACAAAATTGATGATTTTATAGAGAAGCGCGCTCCGAGCATTACCGTTCTGGTCCCATCTTATCGGGAAGAAGAAAGAACAATTCGACAAACCGTCTTATCCGCGGCTTTGCAAGAATATCCGGACCTCAGGGTTGTATTGCTTGTTGATGACCCACCTTACCCAACAGATGCAAAGGACCAGGCTATATTAGATGCGTCCAAGGCAGTTTCTGAGCAAATTTCGCGCGAGCTCAGTGGGCCCTGTGCCGAGTTCAACGACGCTCTAGCAATATTTGATCTAAAAACCTTGGGTGATATCGGGGCGCGAATGTGTCCTGAAATGTTATTGGACCTGAGTAAACACTACGATTCCGCGGTCGTTTGGTTTGAAGTCGAACGTCAAAAAATGTCTTTAAATGATCATGTTGATCGTTTTTTTGCGGTAGATGTTCTGGAGCGTATTGCTACCGATTTGCGAATGACCGGTAATGCCTTGAGGTTGGCAGCTGTCGAGCCTGATGCGCTCTTAACAGTGTCGAGAGTGCGTCAGTTGCACCTCCGTCTAGTCAACATCTTTCAAGCCGAAATTTCCTTCTTCGAGCGCAAGCGTTTTGCATCCTTGTCTCATGAACCCAACAAAGCAATGAACCTCAATAGCTATATTGGTTTAATGGGAGGTAGGTTCTCCAGAGTAGCCACGGCTCGCGGCCCGGTTCTAAAGCCTACTCTGGATCATGTCGCAGATCTTGCAATACCCGATTCGGAGTACCTTTTAACCTTAGACGCAGATAGTGTTTTGTTGCCAGAGTACTGCCTACGACTGATATACCACATGGAGCAGGAAGGTAATCAGCGGATTGCGGTCGCGCAAACGCCTTACATCAGTTTTCCTGGGCCGCCCGCGGCCATTGAGCGTATTGCTGGCGCTACAACTGACATACAGCATATTGTCCATCAGGGCATGCAGCGGCACGAGGCAGCATTTTGGGTTGGTGCTAACGCAATTATTCGCAAATCAGCACTCATGGAGCTAGAAGCGCGCGAGAACGAGAAAGGTTTCGAAATTAAGCGATACATCAGTGACCGTACGGTAATCGAAGACACCGAATCGAGCGTGGGTTTAAGGCGACTGGGCTGGAAAATATATAATTATCCAGAGCGCCTCAGTTATAGTGCCACTCCGCCCGACTTCGGTACGCTTGTCGTTCAACGGCAACGTTGGGCCAATGGCGGGCTCATTATTTTACCGAAATTATTGAGCGTTTTCCGGACAAAGAATAGTAACCAGCAACGGCGCGAGCAGGATAAGAATCAGCAGCCGGGGGAACAAGATAAAACCCAGTACCGACGGGAAGAAGATAAAACCCAGCACCGAGAGAGAAAGAATAAAAACTTGCAACGGCGGCAAGAGGATAAAAAGCAACATCAGATTAGCCTGCTGGAATTATTTCTGCGAGTGTCCTACTTAGCCTCTATAGCTTGGACAAGCCTGTGCTTGTGTATTTTGTTCTTTTACCCGTTTGCAGACGGGTTGTTGAGCAGAACGGCTATCGTTATTGCGTTGCCATACTTCGTTGCTATGACGCTCGACCTGCGCTGGCTAGGTTATCGAAAACGGGATATTTTTTCGATCTACGGTTTCAACTTATTGTTGCTGCCGGTCAATATAATCGGGACTGTTGAATCGATTGTTCAAATGATTGGTGGGCATAAACTGGCATTTGCACGGACTCCTAAAGTCGCCAATAGAACGCCGGCCCCACTGGCTTTATTGTGCGTTGTTGGCACTTTTTTTGTATGGTCCGTATGGACACTGCGAAATGATGTTATTGATCAGGATTATCTCCATATGATTTTTACCGTGGCGAATCTAGCAATGCTTTCGGCGGGTTGTGTTTGGTTTATCGGTATTACCAACTTTTTTTCTGATATTTTTTATAACCTGAAAAACTTTGTCTACGTTCCCTTGCGTGCCATTGCTCCGATTCAGCAAGATGACCTGCCGGACTGGGCATCGGTTTTGTATGTTGGTAGTTCGGTTCCTATTAACCACGTTGCTAATCCTGAAGTCGTGGAAAGCTTGCCGGGCAAGGCTGCTTCTGAAAGTCTCCCCTCACCAATAATGCGTCAGGCATAGGTAAAGTTGTGATGGAAAAGGGGAATCTCAGAGGACACCGATTGTCGATCTCTCGCCTACTGTTTGCTGCCCTTTTGGTTGGAGGCTTTGGTCTGTTCGCGGTGATTACCGTGTGGAGATCGGTTACTGACATCTATGTCTATTCACAGGGTACGGGCCCTACTTGGGTTGCCCCTTATATAGATGTCACGTCTAAGCCCGAGGTGTATTTCGAGAGCGAAGCCGATTCGTTGCTGAAAAATGTTGTCATTGGTTCGATCGTTTCTAGTCCGCTTGATTCAAGGAAGCCGACATGGGGTTCTTATTATGATTTGGACGCAGCTGCACGTGCACTGGATCTGGATCGTAGATTGGTTCGCTTTAGAGAGGAAGGCGGAACTGCGATAATTTCTTTTGGAGGTAATACGACAAACGAAATGGCTTCGGTGAATAGCAGCGTAGAGGACCTAGCAGCTGCTTATCAGTCTGTGATCAGTCGCTATGAATTAGAGACGCTAGACTTCGACTTGAATCAGGCCGTGCTCGCAGATGTAGCCGCCACAGAGCGGCGAGTTTCCGCTCTTCAGATTCTTCAGCGCGACAATCCAAATATTCAAGTTTGGTTGTCGTTGCCCGTATCTGTGGAGGGCTTGACTGCAAGCGGGATTACGATGGTCGAGAGCGTATTGGGCGCTGGCGTCGAGCTGGCCGGAGTTAACGTCAAGGCCATGGATTATGCGTTATCTAGAACGCGAGAGTTGTCCTTGGAGGACGCGACTCGACGATCATTGATGGTGACGCAAGAGCAGTTAAAGAGCATTTTTCTTGCCTCAGATGAGCCGAAAGACGATCTTGAGTTATGGGGGATGATGGGTGTGACCCCGATGATCGGTAAAAATCAAACGGCAAGGGAAGCCTTTACGCTCAAGACTGCCAATGCCTTAATAAACTTCTTGCGCGAGCGCCAAATCGGTCGGGTATCTTTTTTGACGGTTAATCGAGATCGACCATGTGGCGCTGGGGATGGGATCAAGAATGCGTCTGGCACCTGCAGTGGCATCGATCAAGTAGAATATCAGTTTAGTAAGTTGTTTATCGATCATTTTCCAGCCTCTCTCGCAATTAAAGCCGGAAACGATCCGCAAGACTTTGCGCCGCCAGTGGTTCTCGCGCAGAACCAAGCAGAAATATACCCGTACCCGCTGTGGCGCCAGCAGACGAACTATGAAGAAACCGAAAAAGTAGTCTGGCAGGGGCAAGTGTATAAAGCCAAATGGGAGACTCGAGGCGAGCAACCTGATGCGCCGGTTATTGAATCATGGGACAGCCCGTGGCTTTATCTAGGCCCGGTTTTAGAGAGCGATCGAAAGGCTGTGCAATTGGCAAACGCCAATTCCACTGACAGAATTAAGTGGACGCCTGAACGGGTATTTCTTGCTGATGATGAAGCAGTACATAACGACATGTTGTTTCGGGCTCGGTGGTGGACACAGGGAAATGCACCAGTCTATGGGTCTGAGCGCGCTTATGACCACCCTTGGGAGTTCTTAGGCACTGTGAATTGCCAGGGCGGTAGCTGCAATCAGACTGGACGGGGTGCGTCTCTTTTAGTCAACTATGGAGGCCTAAGTGGGGTCAGCCTAGAAATCCGTGAAGACGATGAGGGTATGCCAGGCTCCGGTAGTCTCGTTCAATCGCATGCTACACAGAGTGGTCAGAAAACCTATAAATTGTGGCAGGGGTCTTATGACCTAGTGGTCAAGGTCGGCTCGAGCGAGTTGATACTTGATAGCGTCAACTGTGAAAGTAGATCATGCACTGCCGGAAACATCACCTCGACATTAACGGTAGATTACGAAGGGTTGACCGATATCAATATGGCGCTTCACCAAGCCGATGCAGTTATGAAGACGACCGGGGAAATGATCGATGTTCGGGCGGCTCAGAGTGGGCAAAAAACTTATAAGGTGCTGCGCGGTCACTATGACTTAGTGTTTGAGATGGGACCATCGAGGTTTATTGTAGACTCACTGGATTGCACTAACGGCAATTGCACGCCAGGTGATATTGCTGCAACGTTGTCCGTAGATTTTGAAAATCTTGAGGACATCTCGATGGAGATAAGAGTGGCAGATGGACGCGCTGGAAGTTCCGGTCCTATGGTTCAACTGCTCACAGCGCAAAGCGGCCATAAAACCTATAATGTGTTCTATAGTCAGTATGATCTTGTCTTTAAAAAAGGCGCCTCAGAGTTAATAAAAGATGCGGTTGACTGCCGTTCCATCGATTGTGACGCGGGTAAAATTGCCGCAGACCTCATCGTTGACCTGGGCGAGGCCGCCGCTTCGGTCGAGATTCGCGTCGATGATGGGCAGAAAGGTAGCACCGGCGGTTTAGTTGAAATTTATCCCAGCCAAAGTGGTGTGCAGCGGTATTCGGTGCTAAGAGGCGTCTATGATGTTTCCATGAAAGATCATGACTGGACACTCGTTGAAGATGCTATCGATTGCTCTGACAATACGTGTAAATTGGGAAGAAACTCGCGCCTACCTGACCTACAGATAGTGAAGCTTGAAAAAGAATTGGCAGTGTTGGAAGAACAGTATATGCCCAGTCACCCTGACTACATCGCATTACTTACGCGTATTGAGCAGTTACGAGGAAATAATTAATTCAACGATGCATCAACGTTTTTGCAAATATAAAACCGTTGGCCCGGTCAAAGTTAACATTCCAATTAAACACGCCACTAATAGGTTCCGATAGGGCAGTTCTCGGGGCAATGCGCTGGCAGTCGGTGTTGTGATTGAGACACCTGAGGGCTTCGATGATGGCGTTTAAGTCGCCGCTAGGGGAACCGTCCGACCTTTGTCCATTGCTTGCGGGGTACCCGAGTACCACCTGATGCGGTTCGAGTAGGGCTTGCGTATTGTTTATGAAGTAATATGGCGATTCTTGAGTCCAGACTTCGAGTAAGTTAAGTGCCATAGCGACGGAGGCATTCGTCTGATTATCTGCTTTGATCGGCTGTATTTCACCATTAGGGCCATGCATGCCGCCGGAATTATAAACCTGCACACCAACCCACGTTAGATGATCTCGGATGTTGGCAATAAGCGCTGAATAGTTCAGATTTTGTCCTTGTATTAGTCGACTTGCAGCAATATTAAGGGTTTGAGGTGCCAACGTTATAATCATTTTGGGGTATCGATCAATCAACTGATTAATGATTTCCGTCATCGCGCAGACGCTGCCGGTTTTTGCTGTGAGGCCGGTTGTTGCGCTAAAGCCACTTTTACAGGTTTTTACGCTGCCGGCTGTAATCAAATCCGTGCTTGCCGGCGCCGACAAGCCAGCTTCGATGTCTATATCAATGCCGTCAAAGTCAAAATGCTGGATTAAGCGAGCAATGGAATCTGCATAAACTCGTGCGGTGTTGACGAAGGACCTCTGGCCGTCTTGCACTATGTTAAAACTTTGTTCAAAGTCAACGGTACCGAAACGCGATGAGGCACCACCCAAAGACAGCAAAACCTTGATGCCTTGCTGGTGCAGCTGCCTTACGTACGTTTTAAGATCGATTTTTTGCGAACCATCACCGGAGGTGATCTGAATATTATCGCTCTTATCAGGTTCCAGCAGAATACACTCCTTTTCGATGGCGCAATTTGCATCAATGCTGAAGACTCCAAATGCGATTAGGATGTGCGTGTAATTTGCGTTAGACAAGTCTTGAGGGGACACTATAGAGTTTATGTAACTTCCCGAATTATTCCAGTTTAATGGCAAATAGCCAATCATTCGCTCAATTTTTGGTTGCCCGATCAGGTAATCGTTCGTTCTCAAAGATGCGATTTTTGAAGTCATTTGCGGAGGGATAGTTTTTGGCTCTGTCGGTAAAAATGGCATCACAGTATCATTGCGGTTGAAGTAAACCGCTACGGATTCTGGGGCATAGGCTAAAACCGGAACGCCGTAATTTAGTGAGATACTTTGTTTGGGCTCTAGCGTTGATCGAACGTAAGGCTCTGATGAAAAAACCAGCTTTAATCGGTGGATGTCAGCTTGTGATGACCACTTGATCTCGGGATAGGAAGTATTGCCATTGTCCGTATACCAAACATTTGCAATCGGCTGATTATCCTTAAATTCAACCAGCATGTTGCTTAGATTAATGTTGTAATTACACTCATTGATTAACTTTAGTGTAACGATTCGCCAATTTTCGTTGCCTTGCTGTGCAAATTCTGACGCCATGCAGCTTACTTTTTCAAGGGACTCATCCTTAATAGATTTTGCTCGGACTCCATCACATGAAATGAGTAAAAGGAGCGAAAGAACGAACTGAATATTGCGAATCACTATGCAGGTCCTTAAGACTGTGGGTAGGCAATAACTCTATCCGGTGTTGTTGACTCGGGTGCCGAATATTAACGCAGAAATTATGTTGATCTGTTTGTTGCCAGAGTTTCTCTAGTATAAGCCATAGTGCAGAGCTAGGTGGGGTATTAATCCTTATTATATTCATTCGAAACTTGAATCGTGTGGCATTTTTCTTCAGCACATCTTTGGCACGTGCAGTATCGACACTCACCACGATGCCAGTCATGTCAGTCATGTCAGTCATATCAGATTAAAACATGGAGATGGCGAACAATGCCAAGCCAAAGGCATTGCTATCATATGGAGATTTAAATCACTTTTTACTGTTCTTTAGGTTCTCTGATGACGGATCAGCGTTGCCCGCGCCGATTGCCTATAATTATAGATACCGTTATGAGAATGATGCACATTGTTTTCTTTGATATACACGATCAGTTGATGAATTACCGCAATATCTATGCGGAGTGAGAACAATAGGTTAGATCACTGATGTGGCTCGTCCACCAAAGGAGTGATGCGTGTCGATATTCTTTCCAGTCATATAAGCTTGATATTCTAGCGCTTCGACAGAGTAAGACCTGAGCATTGCGTTCTCTGTGGGACAAATGTAGTCTAGGTAATTAGCACTGTAATCGATCTACGACATAGTCTTAACGCTAGTCGCAAGGACGCGTTTTTCGAAAAATAAAAGCAGGCTTTTTAATAATGTCACAATGTCATTTGTTGCATGTTCTGCGCCCTCCGCTTTTGATGCTCATGCTTGGGTTTCAGGCCTGCGGTGGCAGTGGCACTGGTGATGGCGATGCTAAAGCACTGGTGGCCTCAGATAATAAAGTGGCAACTGTGGCCGGCACTGATCTGAACTATTATGACCATGCCAAGTCGATTCTAGACACCCGTTGCGTGACTTGCCATAACCCGGGGGGGCAGGCGCCTTTCTCTTTAGTCGCTTATTCCGAGGTTGTTAGTAAGAAGTCACCGATAACCTATGTGCTTGAGTCCGGTAGAATGCCGCCTGCGGGGTTTAGCGCTGTCACGCCTGCTGAACAGAGTCTGTTGCTCGATTGGCTGAGAGCAGGTGCGGCGCAAGGTCAGGCCAAACCAGCACTGCAATCGACTGCGTATACGTATTATGGTCATGCCAAAGCGATTATTGAAGATAAGTGTAGTAACTGTCACGGTCCAGGAAACATCGCACCCTTCAGCCTGTTGGATTACGACAGCGTATACGCGGTTCGCGCTGCCATTGTCCATCAGATAGACTCCGGTGCTATGCCGCCATGGCCCCCCACTGAACACTATTTGAGTTTGCGTAATAGCCGCTCACTTAGCGATGAGGAGCGTGCAGTACTCATTGGTTGGATACAGGCCGGGGCCCCAGTTGGTCAACTGAAAAACTATGATCCGCCAGTAACAAGCGAACTGCAAATAGATTACAACCTGAATATTGGTATTAATGAGCCGTACACACCATCCACTATACCAGATGAATATCGCTGCTTGATGATTGATTGGCCACTTGACGAGACGGTATATGTCAATGCGGTAAATGTCATCCCGGACGTGACAGAGCAGGTTCATCACGTATTCGCAGTGATCGTTGATCCAGAGAATGTACATATTTTTGATGATGCAGACGGAGCAGACGGCAAACCAGGCTTCCCATGTTGGGGCGCACCGTCTCCCCTGGGTGCGCTTGTGCCTCCGAGGACTCTAACTGTATGGGCCCCAGGCATCACGGCTGGGGAGTTACCAACGGGCACTGGCGTACGCGTAGATCCGGGCTCTAAGATTGCAATGCAGATGCACTATAACACCATAAATACAGAGCCTAAGCCAGACCAGTCGAGACTAGACATACGCTATGTTGACGCCGTGGATCGCGAGGCCCTAACCCTGTTCTTCCTTGATATAGATTGGTATCCAACGGGGGGTATGCCCATTCCCGCCAATGACCCTAATGTGACACATCAGTTTGTTGGAAATCTTTCGTGGCCTATTTCGTTTTCTGGGGGTGCTAGCATTGGGTTGACGGCAGACGAGCCTGTGGCGATGCACAGCGTGTTTATGCACCAGCATGTACTGGGCAAATCGGCTTCGATCGAACTGTTGCGCGATGATGGTACCGAAGTAATGCTTGTGGATATTAGAGATTGGGATTTTGGCTGGCAAGATGAATACGTGTTCGAAGAGGAGGTTATTATTCAGCCAGGCGAGCGTCTAAGACTCACATGCACATGGGACAACTCGGCTTCCAACCAGCAGTTCATTAACGGAAAACAGATAAAGCCGCAGTATGTCGAATTTGGAGAAGGCACACTTGACGAGATGTGCGTTAACTACTTTTACGTTACGAAGGTCAGGCCACAAGACAAAAACAGGCGTCAGGAATTTCCTCCCACTGTTGGATTTGGTCAGCCAAAGCATTTACAGATTTTTAATCCTGGCGATTACGTGCCCGTTGAGCTCTTATTCAACGCGTTCAAATTACAGGAACCACTTGCCAGCCACGCTGATCACGGCCACATGGACGCAGCAGGCGATGCTTATAACTCTCACAGCCACCACAGTGGTCACTACCACTTGTACCTAGATAGCGAGGATGATGCGGCTGCACACCTCACAAGCTGGGATAACTCGACCTTCTATGAATTGCCGCAGGATATTGCCCCCGGCAAACATACTTTGCGCGTTAGCCTGCGGAACGACAAGCACGCGGCTATTGGGGTAGAGGAAAGGCGACAGTTTATTGTGAATGAACCGAGTGCTGTTGATGATGTTCGAAAGCAACTGGTCGATGCAGCCGATTGGCATCCTGTGCCGGCGGCGCAGGATTCACTCGCATCTGACAGACCCGCAGAGGTCAATTGTCCGGACAATGCGTGGTATGAAGAGGACGGCGCTCTCGAAGTACAAACTGGCTACTGTAACTATCTCTCCCTATCGCAGCCTAGCAAAGCTACCATCAATAAGGGTGATGATCTCCATCTGGTGCTTTGGCATTCGCAACTGCGCTTTGACGAGCCTGCGGAAGCTCACGTGGCAATTTCTATAGGTGGCACCGTTATATGGGAGAACCTTATCGAAATTCCCAACAAAGGGGGTATTTACGATATCACTGTACCGTCTCCGGTCGCAGCACCTGTCGGCGAAACGATCTTGTATCACTTGCATAATCATGGCAGCAACACGTGGACACTCCTCTCCTTTTGGGTCAGTTCCCCTAGAGGCTGATTTACACACAGTGAAGGCCTTGATCCGCCCGCAATATCGCTATAGCCGCCCCTTCAGATGAAAAAGTCGGGTACCGAAAAGTTACAGAAGTCATCGCATTCTCGCAATAAATAACTGTAATCGTTACCATTTTAGACCTGACATCATCAGTCACGCCACCAGTCTCTATTACAGATTAAATCTCAGTCACCGGGACATCGAAGGTTTCCTTGCCTCGCGCCGCAAAGCGCTATCTGTGGGTAGGTAGGTTGACCTAAAAAGTTTATATATGGCATATTTGGTACGGACCTGAAGCCATGAAACACGCAACCATGAAAGTCAAAAAATTCGTTCTCCATCATTACCCTGCGACTCGGAGTGTCCGAGTTCGTTGGATGTTGCATGAAATCCTCGGTGACGATTTCGAAGTTAAGCGGGTTGAGTTATACGAGGGTGCACAGTACGAAGCAGGCTACCTGGTTCTCAATCCTAACCACAGCGTACCAGTGCTCGAGATCCACTGGGAAGATGGTTCGATTCAGCACATGCTGGAAAGCGTGGCCATGGTCGAATGGCTTGCAGATCATTACTCAGAGAGAGAGTTGTGCCCTCATCCTGGCAGCGGTGCTAGGCGCGCAGACTATATGCAGATAATGTATTTCGCTGGCGCCTGGCTAGATATGATGCTTTGGCAGATTCGTATTCATACACACATATTAGGAGAAGACGAGGCTGATCAAAAAACGTTAGATCGCTACCGAGGCAAGTTTATCGATGACGGTGAGCCCCAGATTCTTGCGCGACTCAATAAGCATGAATATATTCTTGACGATCAATTTTCAGCTGCCGACTGCATAATGGGGCATATCGTGTTCTGGGCAAAGGCCTATGGCCTTTGTCAGGGCGAGCGGTTTGATGCCTATCTTGCGACTCTGATGCAACGTGATAGTCTCGCAAAATCGCTCGATGATCTTGCCACTTTCCAAATTGCCCCAGAAAAAAATCAACCCATTATTGAGCACTTTAATGGCTAGCTCTGTGTCAACAACGAAACGTGGGTTACTTTGAACGAGCTCTCCCTCACAGTATTAGCGTGAAGGACTTGATACTCTGTTTATTATCCACCAGGACTGCTTGCGGATAATTTATTTAGCCTAGGATGGTTTCACCTTAATCTGGAGTGCGGCCAAGTCACAGAAGTATAAAAAATGGGCGTAAAATGATCAAGCGGGTGGCGTTATCGTCTTAGGGTGATCACCTGAAGCAATTGGACCAGAATTCTTTCGTTCCTAGTGTTAATGTGCCCGAACTGATGGTGACACATGAGTTCTGGCCTAGGCCGATTGCGCCAAGTATTATCGCTGGCTAATTACATCGGCCTGCACTTTACTATCAGCGCTCCCTTGATCGTATTGGATCTCGTACAATATGGATAGAACGAATCAAATTAAATTTTCTGCAGAAGCGGCCAGAGGCGGCAAGCTAGGGCTTGCGTTGTCGGGTGGTGGTTTCCGGGCAGCGCTTTTTCATGTGGGTGTCTTGGCGCAGCTGGCTGAACAGGACCTATTGCGTTTTGTATCAGTGATTTCAACGGTATCTGGTGGCTCCATTATCGGTGCTTTTTATTATCTGAAAGTAAAGCAGTTGTTGGAGGGGCATCGAACTGATCAACTTGAACCGACCGCGGACGGATATCGATTATTGGTGCGGGAGTTGGAAGAGGAATTTGTTAAGGCAATACAGCATAATTTACGTGTAATTACGTTTGCCGACGGCGGTAAAAACGCGCGCATGTTGAGTGAAAATTATAGCTCTACAATACGAATGGCAGAGCTTTTTAATACGTACTTTTTTACCCCTATTGTTGGCGCACAGACGATATTTTTGCATGACCTACCTATCAGTCCGATCTTCGATTCCGTCGCAGTAGGCGCCGAGGAGGCTGCGGGAGAGCACGCTTTTTCAGTTCCAAAGTTGGTGCTCAATGCTACTGCGCTAAATACAGGCCACCTTTTTCAGTTTACGGGGGAGTTTGTTGGAGAATCTCGTGTGTCTTCAGTGACCGGTGGCACTTCGAGCATGCCCATTTTGAAGAGACTTTCATTCACAGATGATAGCCTGACGCTGACACAGCGCATCAACCTTAAGGCGATTAGCCTTGGAGACGCGGTGGTCGCATCATGCTGCGTGCCTGGGCTGTTGGAGCCTTACACCCTTAATGGGTTGTACACAGACGAAGAGGGCAAGGCAATAGCGGTGCGACTGGTTGATGGCGGCGTTTTTGACAATCAGGGGCTGGTATCTCTTTATGAGGATGGCTGCAGCAGTTTTATTAGCAGCGACGCATCCGACAAGCTCAAATGGCAACCGCAACCGGAAGAGCAGATTCATACCGTGGCGATGCGGGCCAACGATATTATGATGGATCGCATACGCAACGAGTTGATGGACGAGTTGCATACCCAAAAGGCTGACCGGTACATTGTTTTTACATTGGGAGATCGAGCGCGTGCCGATATTTTTCCCAATGATGCGCAGTGGATTGATGCTCTAAGCCAAATTCGCACAGATTTGGATGCTTTTACTGATATCGAGGCAAACTCTCTGATGTACTACGGCTTTGCATTAAGTGGCGAAAAACTTGGTGGTGAAGCGTTAAATGGAGTGGCGGGTTGGGGCTTTTCTGCTATTGCTGAAATGGCAAAAGATACGATAAGACGCGAACAAATTCTGCAGGCTTTGCAGGTCGGCTCACGCCAGTTTATGAAAGTATTTTATATGGGGAAGGCCCTTCCTTACCTGATTATTCTGTTACCGATGCTCATTCCAATAGCTTTCATGTTTACATTAATTTACTTCTTACCCCCCATTCCCATCTCTGCTTGGTTGATATTGGGTGGTTTAGCTATTACGGGCGTTGCCTTCAGTCAAAATGCCCGCATTACAGAAAAAATGGATCAAGTGCCCGTATTCAGGCGCTGGCGCAGACGATTGGCGATAGTCATGAAACCATTGGGTATAACAGTGATTCTTGGGATGATCGGTGCTGGTGCGAGCTTGATTACACTAAAAGTATTTAATCGGTTATTTCTGCGATATGGCAAACTCGAATAGACAGTCTCCTCAGTGCCACCAACATTGTCGCTGCTGCCTAACGAGGACTTGGTCGCTGCCGGCAGTGGTGCGAGTAACGGGAGAGTCGGAATGTCCTGCCCATTCTCGCGAAGAGCAGCCGCGATTTTATCTATGACATCCTGTTTTTCAATACAGGTGATAACCTTTATTTACCTGTGATATCCGGGTGTGAATAAAGGGGCAGCTTGAGTAATCTCATAGGCTTTCTGCGTCAGGATCTCGCAGTTGGACCGCATCCTCAGGTGGCGGGCGCAATTTTTCTACCCCGTGTTGCGATAGCCAACTGA
>PKDD01000104.1 GCA_002862465.1 Haliea sp. | reverse complement strand
ACTCTTGGCACAAACTCACCGCTACGACATAACCACAGGCTGCATAGGTACGCTGAATAAGGGTTAGGGTTCAAGTCCCGCCTTCGGCACTAAATAACTAAAACACAGTAGGTGCTGCGTCGAATGTCGGATTCGTGTAGTTTGTTAATAAACTCCATTGCCGACAGTAAAAAAAAGTAGTTTTAGTCTTTTTGGTTTATTGCAGGCAGAATGACGAGACCACTTCTTAACTTAAAATCTATCAGCTAGTAGCTGCCTTTGCCGGGAATCGTATGCCTCACGCCATCTCTTGGTTCAATTTCACATACCTTACTAAACTTCAATGCTCAACAGTTAGTGTCAGTGACTGTTCTATTGCAGGCAGGTAGTGTTTCGGAAGATTATTATTCATACCATGTGCCAGTGCTATCTAACACTTGCAAAACCCAACGCTCGGTCGCTTCCTCCTGGGTAATCTCGATCACTACATCATCCGCAAGGTAACCTGCCGCATAACCAACCAGTTCGCCGATGACAATCCCGGTAACGGCCCCCGCCGCGCCGGCGGCAAAGATGCATGCAACTTTGTTGTCAATACACCACGCCTCCCACTCGTCGTAGTCACTCAACAGTGAGGCCTGGCAGCTGGTGCCAAGCTGTGATGTCGGTAACGGCAACGGAATGTCCGGATTGTTAACTGATGGAAGCGTTGACGAATAGCTGGAAACAGTTACGCCATAACCAATCTGGGCTTGGCGGATCTCGACAAACAAAGCGCCCCCGTTGACAATCTGGGGTGGATTATTGCTGCAGTACTGGGACTGCTGAAAGGGTTCACCAGGCGCCGCGTTGGGAGAATATTTGTACTCTGTTCCTCCGGTGTCTGTGATCGAGAAGGACAAACCGCCGACACCCGTCATGGTCAGCGATGCAAAAGTGCATTGCGGATATGCGTCAATGGGAGAAGAAAACCAGCATTTGGGGAGGATGTTAGAGTCATCGGCTTCAACGACTGGTGCGGCCGGCATACTAAATTTCGGCGAGTTCGAAATTGTCGTACTCTGAACGGACGACTTAACGGGAAGCGACACCTCAAAAGCGTCGGAGTTGGTGTTTTGCATTAGCAGAGACCAAGTCGGAATGGGGGTCTGACTTGAGTCTACAAAGAGCGATACGTAAGACATTTGTGCATCAGGCATTTGCTCTGTCTCTAGTGTTACTTCATAGGCGAGAGATTCCTGCGTGCCATCAGAATAAACGGTTGCGCTGTTAAGAATCATCTCTACTTCACGTTGTTGCTCCCCATCGAGCCACGTCAATACGGCATTGGGCGGGTCTTCATAAAAACTATTGGTCCTGTTTTCATTCCACAGTGACGCAAACTGATAGGCAGTGAAGTAGGCGTGTTGTCGATTCGGTCTGTCGGTGAAGCCGAAGACATCGCGAGTGAAGGGGATTTCCAATCTGGTATCCGAGGTCATTTGCGCTGTTGCTGCCGTTTGTACATACAGCCATTCGGGCTGACTGGAATTGGTTGGCTCTATAGGATTGGCAGGCGGTACAACAGGATCAACCGGTGACAGATCAAAGCCGTTGTCGTTGTTACTGTCGCTGCAGCCGTAAGTGAACACCAAAAGAGCAACGATGATGAGAGCGCGATAAGTCATGAAGGTATCCTGTGTGTGGCTGATGCGAAACTAATGCCCGTTTAAGCCACGTCTTATTATAGTTAAGTCGATAAGTTATCGTATTACGCTCAACCGCGTCAATATTCACAGCGCGAATGCTGCGGGGTTGGTGATGTTAGATGAGCTTTGAACTTGAATACCACCAGGCACTAAACCACAATCTTGAGGAAAGGCGTCAACTTCAGCCTGCGTGGTGAGGGCATAACTGGGGTGCTGACATTCCACCGCCCACGCACCGCGGTCAAAGCGTATGTCGCAATTAAAAGGCACTGCATAATCGACTGCTGATAATGTGGTGTTCTCCCTGAGATCATACGCCGATAATGACAAGTATAGGCATTTCCAATGACCAAAACTCCCACAGACCTAAAGCGGCGTCTACTTGCGGCTGCAGTTCTGATACTTTTAATGAGGGAGAGAGCTAAGGTCTATCCGAGATTACAGATGGCTTTTAGTCTAGTTTGTGCAAGGCTGTCAGGTGTCGGGTGTTTCCACTCTGCCGGAGGAGTAAATGTTGTGCCATCCCCCTCGCCCATCGGTAGCTTGTATGTTGACATACTCAAGATCATGATCCGAGATGTCTCGCAGTCGGCTTTGAAATACGTTTTAAACGAAAGATGTCCCTCCTCGGTTGGCTCCAAAAGGTCTGTAATCTGCCAGAAGTATATAAGCCCATTAGCCTTTCGAATTCGCTTAAAATCGATGTAATTCCTGTTGTCGTTAAAGCCTGTAACCTCCGTCCACTCAGCCCAAATAGGAGTAGCTAGCGTAAGCGAGAGTATTGATATCAACACGATATATTTCATGTTGCAAGCGTAGCATGGCCTCTGAGTGGAGGCCAAGAAATCAGCAGTTACAGCCTATGAATACAAAAGTGGCAGTCTGATTGTGAGGGTCTCACCAATGGTCTTATTGCTAACAGGTTGTCAGCTAACTCAAGGTGCTTCAGTTTTTCGTTTATCAGACGTTTAGGTATAGATTTATCTGACTAAACTATAGAAAACGATAAGGATGGTTTAAACATCACAATAATATCCTCGGCCATGATGCAGCTATGTATAGATGGTAAACATCATCATTTAGGTTTGAACGCCAACCCTCTGTTTGATGAGAGACGATTACTGATAGTCGATAAAAGACAACGCGACGCGGCCAGCGACTGATCACTCAGAGCAGACGTCTGCTGACTGTGACTTTATCTCTGCCGCATTGGCAGCCTGGACTGTCTCTATCGCTATGACCCTGCGGGCTGCCAACGCCGTGTGCAGTATGAATGCAATTCTCCCTATTCTGATGTAGTGTAGATGGATAGTTGGTATAAATAGGGGCGCAATCATGACTGCATCTAGAGCAGGTCGCTCACTCGAAAACGTCGAAGGCCTCAATCGCCGCGAGTTTGTTGCGCGCAATATGCGCTACCTTTCAGCGATATTAGCGAGTCCGCTGCTTACAGCTTGCAGTGACTCTGGTCACTCTAGTAAATACGAGCCCGAAACTTCAAGAGTTTCTAACCTGACCAACCTCGGCCCCCTCGGGGACGCAGATGCAAACGGTTGCCGACTGCCATCAGGTTTCACCTGTCGCGCCGTCGCTCGCTCCTCACAGCCGGTTTTAGCTGGCAGCGACTTTAAGTGGCATGGAGCTCCGGATGGCGGTGCATGCTTCGAGAATGGTGATGGCTGGATCTACGTGTCTAATTCGGAGCAAATAGGCGACGGCGGCGTCTCTGCTATTTGCTTTAATCGGGCCGGTGAGATTATTGATGCCTATCCTATCTTGGAAAACACCAATCAAAACTGCGCTGGGGGAGCTATGCCTTATGGTACCTGGCTGTCTTGTGAGGAATTTTACGATTTCGGTCGTGTGTTCGAGTGCGACCCTACTGGCAGAAAGCCGGCTATTGAACGACCTGCCTTGGGCATTTTCAATCACGAGGCCACTGCCTACCACGAGGGCAGTCATACGCTTTATCTAACAGAGGATATGTCAGATGGCGGTTTCTATCGCTTTACCCCCTCACAGATGCGGGCAGACGGCTACGCCGACCTCTCTGCGGGCACACTGGAAATAGCGCAGGTCTCCAATGAAAATGCTCCGGGCGGTGTCACTTGGCACCCAATTGATGATCCTGCAGGTACCAGCGTGCGAACACGCTTTCAAGTGGCAGATCGAACAGCATTTAACGGCGGTGAGGGTATAGTCTGCGTGGGCGATCTAGTGAGTTTCACCACCAAGGGTGACAATCGTGTATGGAGCTACAATGTTGCCGACCAATCTATCCGAATCATCTATGATCGAGACAGCAGCGCCAATCCTATCCTTGGAGGCGTGGATAATATTATTGCAGATTTTGCTGGTACCTACTTGGTTGCAGAGGATGGCGACGACATGCAGATCGTCATCTTGACTGCAGGGGGTGAATTATTCCCGCTGCTGCAGCTGCTGGGACAGGACGCGTCGGAGATTACCGGACCCGCGTTTAGTCCTGACGGCGCGCGCCTGTATTTCAGCTCGCAGCTCGGCGTCACCGGCCACGCCGCTGATGGCATTACCTACGAGGTGACCGGCCCCTTTTTTACGACAACATCCTGAGGCCTGCAATCCACCCGACCATTAAAGTTATTGCCAATGCAGTATGAGGATATCGACATGGCTGCTGTGATCCGCTCGCTTCTGTTATTTTCCTGTCTCTTTCTCGGAATTTCTGCAACTTTGCAGGCTGACGACCAAGCAAACCCTTATCCACTTAAGCCATTAGATTACACAAGTCCTCTAGCTACTATTACGAGTTATATGAAGTCGGCAAACGCCAGCTTTGACTACTTGTATGGCCAGCATTGGCATGAACCCAGTGAAGAGACAGTCAATCAGATAGCCGTGCAAGCCGGAGCCTTGATCAGGTTGATTGATACCAGTGATTTCCCGCCTGTAGTGCGGCAGAAGATGGCGGCTGAAGCATCGCTCCATCTTGCCGAGGTCATTCGACGCATTGAACCAGCCGTTTTGCTCTCTGCGCCCGGAAACGAAGCCGATAGTGAGCGTCCTGCATACTGGACCGTCCCAAACACGGACATCAGTATTGTCAGAATTGAGGATGGGGAGCGTGCAGGCGACTACGTTTTTAGTTCGGAGACTGCCGAGCGGGCCGCAGACTTCTATGAACTGATCAAGGATCATCCCGTCTATGGGGAAACAAATGACTGGTTGAGCAAGCGTGAATATCTCACGCCATCGGGTTGGATTCTCGCTTCTAGCACAATAGAGACTTTTCCAGAGTGGACTAAACAATCCTATTTCGGACAGGGTCTATGGAAGATAATCGTACTGGTGCTGTTTTTGGGATTTTGGGCTGTACTGATTTTTTATACGGTGAGAGTTTTTCCGATGAGGAACGACGAGCAGGGTATATCTAAATATCTACGAAAACTTTGCCTGCCACTGATCATAATCCTGATCTCATGGAATATGCAGACACTTCTTTTTCAAGCTAGTTTTACTGGTATCTTTGCAGCCGGACTCGCGTTCACCTCGGCAGTTATGCTCTACGTCGGGCTCGCGATTCTGGCGATGCCAGTGGTTATGTTGTTCATTGAGTTGGTTATTCGCTCACCACATATTCCGCCGGACTGTCTCGACGCGCACCTGCTTAGGTTGGGAGGCCGGACCGCCGGCTTAGGAATAGCGATCACATTCCTCTTTCTGCTGACTGATCAGATAGGCTTCCCTCTCTACGGTCTAATCGCTGGCGTTGGTGTTGGTGGTCTGGCAGTCGCGCTTGCCGCACGCCAGTCGTTAGAGAACTACCTTGCCGGAATTAGCCTTTTGGGGGATCGCCCAATAACGATCGGTGACTTGTGCCGATATGAGGAGTGCGGCGAAGTAACTTTGGGCGTTATTGAAGCAGTGGGAATGCGGTCTACACGCATTCGGAATATCGATAATAGCGTGACAGCCATAGCGAATTCTTTGTTTGCTAACATGATGATTACGAATCTGTCTGCCCGCCACGGGACGCACCTGCTCAGGAAGAGCCTGCGTTTGCGAATGGACTCTCCAGCATATCAAGTCAACAAAGTTTTAGAGCGAATTCGGAACTATCTAACGGATCACGATCAAGTCATTGATGCGATGCCTCAAGTCCACCTCGAAAACATCGGGCCTGACGCGATCAATATTCGGCTATCCTGCCATTTGAAGGTTGACGATGAAGAGAATGAGTGGGTCCGGTTTCTGAATCTTCAACAGGGGATTCTTCTGAGTGTCAGCGAAATCATACAGGTGGCTGGTCTAGAGTTTGCCTATCCTACCGCGACGATCAACAACATGGGTGACCCGAATCAATCCTGACGTTGCGCCGCAGCCCTCAGCATTTTTTGACTGCGGATGTGAGTCCGTATCATTACGCTGAGGATTGGCTAGGTGGTTCCTCCGGGGAAAGGCGATTGTAATTGATCCAAACGGTGACTAATTCGGTAGCGAGAAACGCTGTGCGCAGCATGAAGGACTAACCAATATCGAATTTCATACGCCGAGATTGTTTAAATTCGGTTTATAGAACTTTATCCGTTGACGGCTTTTTATCAAAGGCGACCTCTTAAGGTTAATAATGCGGCCGGCCTTGGCTTACAACTAAAAAGTATACTAATTATATGCTGATTAATGCTAGGGCACTGAGATTTCACCGGGTGCCATTTAGAGGAGGCTACTCTTTTGACTAATCCGAGTCTGTCAGGCAGCATTAATCCAGTATATTTTTTTGCCTGCCTTCGATCTCGATGGATGGCAAGTACTGAATATTAGGACGGTACAGATGACAACTGTTGTGGTAACTGGGAGAGACCAAAGTGTCCTGCTGCTCGTGTGGGTTGGTGTATTGTGGGTCGCAGCCGTTTTGGCGTTTTTAACCGCGCCCGCAGTCAAAGCGGATGACTGGTCTCTAGCAAAAATCGCTGAATATAGAGCAGCAGCTGCAAGGGGCGAAGCATGGGCTCAATCTAATCTGGGTATTGCGTACGCAGAGGGCATGGGCGTTCCTGAGAATGATGTTACCGCTGCGGAGCTTTATACTATGGCCGCAGAGCAAGGATATGCGCAGGCTCAAAATAATTTGGGCCTCATGTATGACTACGGTAATGCTGTACCTGAGAATGATGAGACTGCTGCGATGTGGTATACCAAGGCTGCGGAGCAAGGGAATGTCGACGCGCAATATAACCTTGGTAATATGTATAGATTCGGTGAAGGTGTGCCTGAGGATGATACCATCGCTGCGAAGTGGTATGCCAAGGCCGCAAAGCAAGGAGATGCGCAGGCTCAATCTAATTTGGGTAACATGTATGACAACGGTAATGGTGTGCGTGAGAATGATGCCACTGCTGCGAAGTGGTATCTAAAGGCAGCAGAGCAAGGAAATGTTGATGCTCAATATAACTTGGGCAACATGTACCGATTCGGTGATGGCGTCCGTCAGAGTGATGCTACCGCACTAAAGTGGTATACCAAGGCCGCAGAGCAAGGGGCTGCGGGTGCTCAGCTAAACCTTGGACTCATGTATGCCAAGGGCGAGGGCGTACCAGAAGATAATATGCCTGCATATATGTGGATAAATTTGGCGGCAGCGCAAGGGCATGAGTACGCTAAAACCCTCAAAGATAGAATCAAAGATGGGATGACGCCTGCTGACATATCAAAAGCACAGGCATTAAGCCGAGAGTGCCTGGCGAAAAGCTATAAAAATTGTGGTTAGATTGGCAGCGACGTATTTTCAGACAAACGGATATTTTTAAGGCGAGAACTCTATCTCACGTCTCGTTGTGATCCGCAGCTGCACTCCAAAGCGGCTTCAGAGCATGCGCCCCACAGCGTAGTTATGAGGACTATCGGAAGAGGTGAGTGATCTACTGTGGCTCAAGCCTATCAATAGACGGAATCAAACAGGTCATAATACGAAAGGTCGAACACGCCCGCGTCCTGCTTACGATTGGTGAAATTCCAGTCGTTAAACCAGTCATACGTTGACCAGAACTCTTCTTGATTACGCAGCACCGCATAGCGATCTCGAAACTCTAGAAAATCGGCTTGAGATTTGACGTCGCGCAGTTCCTGAATGAAGGCCGACGTTTCGTCGATATTAAGTTCCATAAAAAGATTGGGAAAGCCGCCCACCACATCTGGATATACGCTTATCGTGTATAGGTCAGGAAGTGCCACTCCATTCTGAAACAGAATCGTATATTGAGTTTGATAGACGCGGTTCGCTACCAGTGAGTAGAGTCTAGAATCCTCGCCTTGGTTGACTTTCATCACAATCATACTCGGCATATAGCGTGGAAATTGGTAGTCAGTGGTAACGGTCATCGTTGCCATGGCCTTGGTCCACTCGTCGAAATTGGCAACCCCGTTTTTAAAGTCGTAAGGCGTTTTGACCCAGGGGTTTAGGCGATCGACGGGGCCAGTAATTGTGCTGCCCATGTGGGCTTCAATTGTACTCACAATACCGACTAACGGATGGCTAGGATCGTTATTTTTAATAGGAGATGGCTGGTCTTTCGCGGCGAAACTTGTCAGGTGAAGCCCCACGTCGCCAACGCCTTTACTCCATTCCTCACGAATTTTGACACGCACATGTTCTGGCAAAAATAGCAGAAAATCGTCTTCGAACTCCTGTCGCAGAAAATTAAAAAAGCCCACGGTCTCAAGCTTTCCGGTATCGCCGCCCCAGTATTCAAAGTGCGCCACTGTGTCATAGTAAATGCGCTCAAACCCGCTAAAGCCCATGACCCACTGACTGCGAGGAATGCCACCCTGCCGGCCAGTCATGACCCAGGTGTTGCTTTCATGGCGAAGGATGGTTAGCCATGCATTCTTGTTGGTCTTGTTGCCATCCCACAGTGCATCGATAGTGTAGCCTTCCGGGAAAAGTCGCTCCACTGCTTTCCCATAAGCGACATCATAGGCTTCGTTGCCGACCGGCGAACGATCCATCAAAGCCTCCCAATCGCCCAGCCCCAATTGTGGATCGAGCACTGATACATCATGATCGGGGTCCATGAAATAAACCCAGAATTGATCCTTGACCGCGTAAGTTGCGGTCTGCCCGAGGCAAACCGGCCCCGACGTAATTCCAGCTACGATAATCGCCGAATTCTCGATCAAAAACAGATACCGAGATTTTGATGGAATCGCTTGGTACATGGCGAAAGGGTTACCTACGTCCCAGGGGGCATCGAAGCCTTCGTCCTTGGCCCACTTCCTATCAAAGAATACCGATTCTAAATGCGCGATGTCATTTTGACCAAGTCGCCAGGCAAAATGATTTTTCTGGACCGGTCGAGACGTCATCTTTTTCAGTCGGTAGTAGAACTGATCGACATCGGCATACACCATGGGGTTGTCATAAGGCTTCGGAGAATCTATCACCACGATCTCGGGGGTAGTTTTACCGGCAACAGCGTCCGCAACTGAGTTTCCCGCGGTTTCTGACCGCACTAATTTAAACAATTCACCTGGGCTTTCGTCGAAAGCGATCGTTGATAAATAGACGTGATCAAAGATGTACCGCGAGACCAACTGGTGTTGCGGATCTGGCTGGTTAAAAAAGGCCTCCCAGTGCGCGATTACTTCCGGGTTGGCTAGTGCTGAGGCCGCTGAAAGCTGCGCTGCGGTCGGTCCAGGTGAGCCGGCGGAAACCCACTGATTAATCTGACTTAACTCAGCATCATTCAAGGCTGGAAGACCATAGGGCATGCCTGCCGAGGGATTGGCCTTCAGATGGGATGCCAGCGCTTCAGAGGTGCTTGAGCAGGAATGCTTATAACGCTCGGTGTAGGATGGCATTAAGGCCTCTCGAGAAAAACCCGGCTGATTGTTTTGGTGCCCTGCTGTTACGAGCTGTGAAATCATAGATCCGGCTAGGTTTGCAGTTGCGTTTCCTCCGCGCGAGACCACGGGGTAAAACCCTTCTTTGCGCCAGCCCTCAATTGTTGCGTGGACGTCCATCCCGGTGCGCGGAACGGCATCAAAATGAAGTGAGTAGGGGTTTTTCCCGAATCCTCCTCGCTCGACACCGCGAAAAGAAGAAAGTTTTACATTGCAGGGCGAACCAATGCAGCCGTGACAGGCGATACAGCGATTGTCAAACAGCGGTTGAATTTCACTGGTGTAAGTAGCAGATGCGCTAGGCGCTGGAACTTCAGTGGCAACGTTTTCAGGTGCATTCGTCTCAGCGATCGAGGAATCTTCACTGCAGCCTAAGACCAGCGTCGAGACTGTCAGTGCAAAAAGAATAGAGCAGATTCGCTTTAGGTGCTGAGACATCTTGATGATTCCCTTGTTTGGTAGGTCGGCCTTCAGGTATAGCGATTTCTCTGACCTTGGCAAGAGGAATAGTCGAAGCCTCTTCAACTCACGCGAAAAAAATCTGGCAGTACACAAAAATATTATCGCTCCGGCGCATTTCCACCGTGGCATGTTAAAAGCTGCCATTATAAAGCAATTATAAAGACAGAAAAAGTGGCTGTGTTGAGCAAATTGTCTAGTGCGGCTCAGTCAGAACATCATGGAATTACGCGCAGACAACGCAGGATAATGTGTGACGAAAGATTGGGCATTTTTGCAGGGTGTGGCGACATTAAGGCTGTGTCTTTGTGCCACACGGAAAATCGGCCGTCTGTGCTGCAATGATCAGATGCTAGTGCTTATCTTTGCCGCGTAATAGCGGGTGTTGAAAAAAGGAATAATAGCGCTAGAATATTGGCCTTGTTGGATGGAGTTACATTATGGTTGGGCAGTTGCAGACTGTGCTAAATTGGCTGGGATTTATTTGCCTGGTCTATATGGCTACGTTCGCCACGATATACGGGGTGGGCATGGAACTGCTCAGTTTAAATATTCCGCAGCCTAACAGCTTTTTTATTGACTTATTTTTTATAAAACTCACCCTTTATCCTACATGCCTTATCGGTCAGTATCTGATATCTGGCAAGGTCACGATTCTGCCGTGGAAGCCAGCATAGGTGCTATGGATGCCATAGCGGTGCCCTGATGTGGCAGAGGCCCCATGTCGTCCCGAATTCCGAGCAACACAGGCTGACGATCATGTTCGCGCTGTAATGGCTGTGTCGCTATTGTTACCAAAACCAGCCGGAGAGCGCAAAATTAGTCGATTTTTCGCTCTTCTCAAGGTTGACCGCGATGGTGGGCCTTCCTATAATGCACACCCTCGAAATTAGAGCCTGAAGATGCAGAGCTCTGGGTGATAGTGCCAAGGGGCCTGTCGCAGTCGAGAAAGCTTTGATGCGGGGTGGAGCAGTCTGGTAGCTCGTCGGGCTCATAACCCGAAGGTCGTCGGTTCAAATCCGGCCCCCGCTACCAATGCACACTGTTAGCTCTAAAGCGATGGTGTGAAATTAAAAGCCCCTTTTTAGGGGCTTTTTTGTACATGGAGAAAAGAACCGACGGTGGCAAGCAAGGATCAGCAAATTGGGGAGATGCTGCAAACCACGGTGGTGGCATTGGGTTACCAGTTGTGGGGTGTGGAGTACACGCCACAGGGCAGGCACAGTATTGTGAGAATTTTCATAGACAGTCCTGCAGGTATCTCTGTTGACGACTGCGCCAGTGTTAGCGCGCAGGTGAGTAGCATTCTGGATGTTGAGGACCCAATTACGGGGGAGTATACGCTTGAAGTCTCATCCCCCGGCACGGATCGATTATTGTTCAAGTTAGAACAGTATTCCAGTTATGTGGGTGAGATGGTGGAGTTGCGCCTACGCAGTGCCTTTGAGGGGCGGCGCAAGTTCAAGGGTGTTTTGAAAGGAATAGAGGGTGATGAGGTTGTGATTCAGATAGATGACCATGACTTATTGTTGCCTTTCGACGCGATTGAAAAAGCGCGGGTACAACCCCGCATCTAAACGCGGCAACTGAATTGGCGAGGCTTGAGATGACGAAAGAAATTCTGTTGGTAGCTGAGGCTGTCTCTAACGAGAAGGGTGTATCTGAGGATATTATCTTCGAAGCGATAGAACTGGCGTTGGCAACGGCAACCGAAAAGCGGTACGACGAAGACGCGGACATTGTAGTCACCATTGACCGTGCCACTGGCGATTATGTTTCCAAGCGGCGTTGGCTAGTTGTGCCGGATGATGAAATGGCACTGCTGGGAACCCAGTTCACTACCGAGGAAGCTATCGAGCAGGATCCGAATCTGAAACCAGGGGACATTTACGAGGAAGAGGTGGAGAGCATTGTATTTGGTCGCATCGCCGCACAGACCGCGAAGCAAGTTATTATTCAGCGGGTTCGTGACGCTGAGAGAGCACAGGTGGTTGATCAATATCTGAGTCGTGTTGGCGAGCTTATTGCCGGCACGGTAAAAAAAGTGACTCGAGACAATGTGATTATTGATATGGGCAGCAATGCCGAAGGTCTGTTGCCTCGGGATCAATTAGTAGGTCGCGAGACATTCCGAGTTAACGATCGAGTGCGCGCTATTCTTAAGGAAATCAGCGAAGAGCCTCGTGGACCGCAGTTGATTTTGAGCCGGTCATGCACAGAAATGTTGATAGAGCTGTTCAAAATTGAGGTGCCAGAGATTGCGGAGGAAGTTATTCAGATTCGTGCAGCAGCGCGCGATCCGGGCTCTCGTGCGAAGATCGCTGTGAAAACTAACGACCAGCGTATTGATCCAGTAGGTGCATGTGTGGGTATGCGCGGATCGCGCGTGCAAGCCGTCTCCAATGAACTCGACAACGAGCGGGTCGATATCGTGCTGTGGGATGATAATCCTGCGCAACTGGTGATCAATGGCATGGCGCCTGCAGAAGTCGAGTCCATAGTAGTGGATGAGGACAACCGCACCATGGATGTTGCCGTATCTCAAGACAATTTGGCACAGGCGATTGGTCGTTCTGGTCAAAATGTGCGTCTGGCGGCGCAGCTAACCGAATGGACCATTAACGTCATGAGTCTCGAAGATGCTGCTGAGAAGCAGGAAGCAGAGTCCACTGAAGTCATTCAGGTATTTGTCGATGCCCTCGATATTGATGAAGATGTGGCTGGAATTCTGGTCGAAGAAGGTTTTGCCACTTTAGAGGAAGTCGCCTACGTGCCGCTGGCAGAATTGACTGCGATCGAAGGCTTCGACGAGGATATTGCAGAGGAATTGCGTTCACGAGCTAAAGGGGCGCTATTGACCCAGGCCATTGCATCTGAAGAGGAGGTAGGCTCGCATGAGCCTGCGGAGGACCTCTTAGCGATGGAAGGCATGGATCGTCAGTTAGCCTATGTCTTGGCCGGTCGCGCGATCGTAACCATGGAAGATCTGGCAGAGCAAGCCGTGGATGACCTTACAGATATTCCAGAGATGACTGAAGAGCGTGCCGGTGAATTGATTATGACTGCAAGAGCACCCTGGTTTGCAGAGGCAGAAGAGTAACCTGAGATTGTGCGATTAGTTGTGCCAAAACAGGATACCAAGGAGATTATTGAATGGGTCAGGTGACAGTAAAGCAACTCGCTGAAGTGGTCGGCGCCTCCTCTGAGCGTCTTTTGACACAGATGAGAGAGGCGGGATTGCCTCACACGGGCGCAGACCAAGCTGTGTCCGATGAGGATAAGCAGACATTACTGACGCACTTGAAGCAAAGTCATGGAGAGCCAGCGGACGCTCCCAAACGAATTACATTAAAGCGAAAAACAATAAGTACTTTGCGTACCTCAGCATCGCAGGGTAGAAAAACCGTGAATGTAGAGGTGCGAAAGAAACGCACGTACGTAAAACGCGATTCGGAAGAGTTGGTCGATGCAGAGGTGACAGCTGAGGATGGTCTGGAAGAACATGACCCAGAAACCACATTAGAAGTACAAGCGGCGTCGACTCAAGCAGCGGCGGAATTAGAGGCTCAGGCGGCGGCTGCAACTGAGAGCGAGCAAGCCGCGGTAACCGAGTTAAGCGATGGCGAAGAGGGGGATCCTGCTAATTTGGATCCCGAGGTGTTGCGGCAGCGAGCAGCGGCTCGCCGCAAGCAGGAGGAAGCCAATGAAGCTGCATCCCGTCGAGATGCAGCTGATGCGCGCAAGGCAGCTGAAGATCAGATTAAGGCTGAAACCCTGGTTGCCAGCGAGGAGAAAGCCAAGGAGGGGGGTAAGCGGCCCAAGCGTCTTCACGAGGTGCCATCGGCCGCACCTAGTGGCGATAACGATAGTCGTAAGCCGCGTAACAAATTGGCTCGGAATTCACCTTCGGGCCGGGGCAAGCAGCGTAACCACAACCTGTCGCTGGCTGATTTGGATTCTGAGCAGAGTCCAGGCCGCCGTCGTGGCGGTCGTAAGAAAATCAGAACCTCGCACGAAGAGCATTCTAAGCATGGGTTTGAAATGCCAACAGAAAGAAAAATGCAGCAAGTTGAAATCATGGATATGAATGCTGTTGCCGACCTTGCCCAGCAGATGTCAATTAAAACCGGAGCGGTCATCAAGGAGTTGATGAAGATGGGCGTGATGGCAAACATTAATCAGATGATTGATCAGGATACCGCAATATTGTTGGTAGAAGAATTTGGCCATAGCTTCAAACTTGTCAGTGCCGATGCGTTGGAGGAAAAGCTGGAGGAAGCCTTATCACAGCGCGAAGGCACGCAAGAATCTCGCGCGCCAGTAGTTACCGTAATGGGTCATGTAGACCACGGTAAAACCTCGTTGCTCGATTATATCCGTAAGAGTCAGGTAGCGTCGGGCGAAGCTGGAGGTATTACTCAACATATCGGCGCCTATCACGTAGAAACCGATCGTGGAATGATTTCGTTTCTAGACACCCCGGGGCACGCGGCGTTTACCGCGATGCGCGCACGCGGAGCTAAAAGTACAGATATTGTCATTTTAGTCGTTGCCGCGGATGACGGCGTCATGCCGCAGACTGAAGAGGCCGTTAAACACGCTAAGGCTGCTGATGTCCCCGTTATTGTAGCTGTTAACAAAATAGACAAGGAGGGCGTCGATCCAGAGCGCATCAAGAGCGAATTAGCTGCTAAAGATGTCATCCCCGAAGAGTGGGGAGGAGATACACAGTTTATTCATGTTTCGGCTCAAACCGGTGAAGGCGTGGAGGGTTTGCTTGACGCGGTATTATTGCAGGCAGAATTGCTGGAGTTGACTGCTGCTCGAGACATACCTGCACAAGGTATTGTGATCGAGTCTCGGCTCGACAAAGGGCGCGGACCCGTAGCATCCCTGTTGATTCAAAGTGGCACCCTTCGCAAGGGCGACATCGTTCTTGCGGGTCTGCAGTTCGGACGGGTGCGTGCTATGTTTGATGAAAATGGTCAAGTCATCAATGAGGCGGGCCCCAGCATACCGGTAGAAATCTTGGGTCTGGATGCCGTCCCCGCGGCAGGTGATTTGTTTGCTGTTGTTGAAAGTGAAAAGCATGCGCGTGAGGTCGCCGATTTCCGACAGGAAAAGACGCGCAATACAAAAATGCAGCGTCAGCAGGCAGCGAAGTTGGATAATATGTTTGATAGCATGACGGCGGTTGATAGGAAAACGCTCAATGTCGTGGTCAAGGCAGATGTGAGGGGCTCATTGGAGGCAATTCAGTCGGCGCTCCTCGAGATCGGGAACGACGAGGTTCAAGTTAATATTGTCACTGGCGGCGTCGGCGGCATCACTGAGACAGATGTTAATTTGGCGGTGACTTCTAGCGCGGTTATGTTCGGGTTCAATGTGCGGGCGGACAATGCAGCACGGAGGTTAGTGGAAACTGAAGTCATCGACATGCGGTACTACAATGTTATTTACGATTTAATCGACGATGTGAAGGCAGCTTTGACAGGTATGTTGGCACCTGAATTGCGAGAAAATATCGTTGGCATCGCTGAGGTCAGGGATGTGTTCAGTTCCCCCAAATTTGGCCAGATTGCGGGCTGTATGGTGATCGAGGGAACCGTCCATCGTTCCAAGCCTATTCGTGTGCTGCGTGACAGCGTGGTGATTTATCAGGGCGAACTGGAATCATTACGGCGGTTCAAGGACGATGCCAATGAGGTGCGTAATGGTATGGAATGTGGAATCGGCGTGAAGAATTATACTGATGTTAAGGTGGGTGATCTGATCGAAGTCTATGAAGTTAAGGAGATAGCTCGCTCGCTTTAAGCGGCGCTAGAATGAGTATGGCTAATGGCTAAAGAATACGCCAGAACACAGCGCGTTGCCGATTACCTGCAGCGAGAGCTGGCTTTGTTGATTCAACATGAAGTGCGAGACCCTCGAGTTGGTATGGTCAGTATTACTGGGGTTGACGTGAGTCGAGACCTCGGCCATGCCAAGGTCTACTACACTGCGCTGGACAGCAATTCGAGTGAGGATGCTAGCGAGTCCACGGAAGCCCTTAACAACGCCTCGGGTTTCTTGCGTAGTCAGCTGTCTAAGGACAGTAACATGCGGACTGTTCCTAACTTGCGGTTTTATTTTGACGGCAGTGTTGGTCGCGGTCGCAGCTTGGAAGATCTGATCAAGCGTGCGACGGAGGCAGATCGAGAGTTAGGTTTGCACAATGCTGACGAGCCGAAGGGTTAGCGGGTGGCTAGGGGTCGCGGTGGCCGTTTGGTGGACGGCATTCTACTGTTGGACAAACCGCTAGGGGTTAGCTCGAACCATGCGTTACAGAACGTTAAACGGCTGTATGAGGCCGCTAAGGCTGGCCATACTGGCAGTCTTGATCCGTTAGCGACGGGTGTATTGCCTCTGTGCTTCGGCGAGGCGACTAAATTTTCTCAGTATTTGCTGGATGCAGACAAGGCCTATCAGAGTACATTTGTGCTTGGTACGGTTACCGATACGGGCGATGCAGAAGGGCGAGTGCTTGAGCAAAATAAGGCCAGCGATGTTACAGAGACGGACGTCATTACAGCATTGCAAAGCTTTGAGGGAGCTATAGAACAGATTCCTTCGATGTTTTCTGCTATCAAGCAGGGTGGTCAGCCTCTTTATAAGTTAGCGCGTAAGGGTCTGGAGGTAGAACGGAAGCCCCGCTCAATAGTTATTAAGACTCTCCAACTGCGGGCTTTCCGCGGCGGTGAGAAGCCTGAGGCAGATATTTATCTGGAGTGCAGCAAGGGCACCTACGTTAGATCGCTGGCCGAGGATCTCGGTCGTGCAATCGGCTGCGGAGCCTTTGTCAGCGCGCTGCGGCGCACCAGGGCTGGGCCTTTTGAGGTTGAAGACAGTATTACCCTGACTGCCCTTGAGGCTTTAAAGAGTGCCGGTGGATTTGGTGAACTGGATGTTCATTTATTGCCCACTGATGCCGCGTTAGGAGCACTGCCACTGGTTCATCTCAGTGAATCCAGCGGTTTTTATATGCGCCAAGGTCAGCCGGTAATGGTGTCAAATGGCCCCCGAGATGGTATTGTGCGCGTCCTTCTCGACTCTGGCGAGTTTTTGGGGGTTGGAGAAATGTTAGGTGATGGGCGAGTAGCGCCACGTCGTCTCATTGTCACCGGAAGGTGACACGAAGCTGTCTGTAAATCTGCACGGACAGGCTTTTTTATTAACGAAGGGTGGTAGGCCATCTGAGGCAGGTTAACTAAGAGGAAAGAGCAATGGCATTGCATGTAGAAAAGAAAGCACAGATCGTAAAAGAGTATCAGGTCACTGAAGGCGATACTGGTTCCCCAGAAGTGCAGGTAGCACTGCTGACCGCAAACATTGAGCAGTTGCAGGGGCACTTCAAAACGCATTCACATGATCACCACTCCCGCCGAGGCCTAATCCGGATGGTCAATCAGCGCCGTAAGTTGCTGGACTACCTGAAGCGTAAGAGTGTTCCGCGTTATAGTGATCTGATTAAGCGACTTGGATTGCGTAGATAAACTATACCCTTGCCGGGGTGCTCATGGGAGCGCCCCGGTGTCATTTTGAGAATTGGAGAATTAAAGTGAATCCAGTAACTAAAACATTCCAGTACGGTGGCCAAACTGTCACTTTGGAGACTGGTCGTATTGCTCGTCAAGCGAGTGGAGCAGTCTTGGTGACCGTTGAGAACACTTCTGTGTTGTGCACGGTGGTTGCAGAAAAAACCGAGCGACCAGGCCGCGATTTCTTCCCATTGGCTGTTCATTATCAAGAGAAAGCCTATGCAGTAGGTAAAATACCCGGTGGTTTCTTTAAGCGTGAAGCTCGTCCTAGCGAAAAAGAGACACTGACGTCTCGTCTGATCGATCGTCCGATCCGTCCGCTATTTCCAAAGGGCTTTATGAATGAAGTACAGGTCATCTGTACCGTTGTGTCGGCGGATAAGCATATCGATCCTGATATCCCAGCGATGATTGGTACGTCTGCGGCATTGGCGATTTCCGGTTGCCCATTCAATGGCCCCATCGGCGGAGCTCGAGTTGGGTTTAATGAAGCCAAAGGCTACCTCCTTAACCCGACCTATGCAGAGTTGGAAGATAGTAAGCTGGATATGATTGTTGCTGGTACCAAGGATGCGGTATTGATGGTTGAGTCTCAGGCGCAGGAATTGAGCGAAGACCAAATGCTGGGTGCGGTGCTGTTTGCACACCAAGAAATGCAAGCGGTCATTCAGGCTATCAACGAGTTGGTTGCCGAAGCTGGCAAACCTCGCTGGGAATGGGAATGCCCTGATGTCGATGCAGACTTAATGACGGCTGTTGAAGATCAGGTCAAGGCTGATTTAGGTGAGGCATACCGTATTACGGAGAAGGCCGTACGCTATGAGCGGGTCAGCGAAGTTCGTGCCGCAGCTGTAGCAGCGTTGGCCGTGGAGGGAGGGCCGTCGGTAGACGCAGTGAAGGACATCTTCAAGAAAATCGAAAAAAATCTGGTGCGCAAACGAATTCTGTCTGGCGAAGCGCGTATAGACGGTCGTGATACGCGCACTGTGCGCCCTATCGCGTGTGAGGTTGACATCCTGACCAAGGTCCATGGTAGTGCGCTGTTTACGCGTGGCGAGACACAGGCTATTGGCGCTGTAACACTGGGTTCTACGCGTGATTCGCAGATAATTGATGCGTTGGAAGGCGAGCGTCGAGATCCTTTTATGCTTCACTACAATTTTCCTCCTTATTCTGTTGGTGAAGCAGGTCGTGTCGGCTTTACCAATCGTCGCGAAGTGGGCCATGGTCGTTTGGCACGTCGAGGCCTGAGTGCTGTTCTGCCGACCAGCGAGGATTTCCCCTATACTATCCGCGTCGTGTCTGAGATTACAGAGTCTAATGGCTCTAGCTCTATGGCCTCGGTTTGCGTTGGCTCCCTTGCCTTGATGGCTGCAGGCGTGCCTTTGAAAGCGCCCGTTGCCGGCATCGCTATGGGCTTAGTAAAGGAAGGTAACCAGTTTGCTGTGCTTACCGATATATTGGGTGATGAGGATCACCTTGGTGATATGGATTTTAAAGTGGCAGGAACTGCAGAAGGTGTGACTGCCCTGCAGATGGATATTAAGATTGAAGGGATCAATGAGCAAATTATGGAAGTCGCATTGGAGCAGGCACAGGTTGCCCGGTTACATATCCTAGGGCAGATGAATGAAGTGCTGCCAGCAGCTCGTACCGTGACATCTGAAAATGCACCTAGTATGACCACACTGAAAGTCGATTCCGATAAAATCCGGGATATCATCGGCAAAGGTGGTGCAATGATCCGATCAATCACTGAGCAATCCGGTGCGACGGTTGATATTGATGACGATGGCACTGTGCGTATCTTTGGTCAGGATCAGGCTTCGCGAGATGCAGCAGTTGCGCTGGTTGAAGAGATAACAGCGGAAGCAGAAATTGGCGCCGTGTATGAAGGCACGGTTGCACGGATCGTGGACTTTGGTGCCTTTATTAATATCTTGCCAGGCAAGGATGGTTTGGTACACATTTCCCAAATTGCTAATGAACGCGTAGAGAATGTGTCTGATCATCTTAAGGAAGGCGAGGTTGTTCGAGTCAAAGTGTTGGATGTAGATCAGCGTGGCCGTATCAAGCTTTCCATCAAAGAGCTGCTTGAAGATGAGGCGCCGACGGCTACCTCAGAAGCGGCAGAGTAACTTATCGCTTAAGCTCTTTGAGGTTGATTAGGGGGCGCGCTGTTCAGCGCGCCCCTTTTTTTATATTCAGAGTCTAGCGTTAAGTCGCGATTGCGACACTATGTATTGTCGACTGGGACTGGTCGATTTTCCACCAAGCTTTCCACCACAGAGGGATCTGCTAGCGTGCTGATATCACCAAGGGTATCCAGCTCGTTTTCAGCGATTTTACGCAGAATTCTGCGCATAATTTTTCCCGAGCGGGTTTTAGGTAGCCCAGGCGCCCATTGAATTATGTCTGGTTTAGCAATGGTTCCAATTTCTGTTGCGCATGAGGCTATCAATTCGGCTCGCAGTTCCTCAGACGGCTCGATACCATGCATGGGTGTAACGAAGGCATAGATGCCTTGGCCTTTGATATCATGAGGATAGCCGACTACTGCGGCCTCAGACACTAGTCGATGCAGCACGAGGGCGCTTTCGATTTCGGCAGTACCCAAGCGGTGACCAGAGACGTTGAGTACGTCATCTACGCGACCAGTGATTCGATAATAGCCATCCTCGTCACGACTGGCACCGTCTCCAGTGAAGTAGTAGCCGGGATAGGGTTTAAAATAAGTATCTATCATGCGCTGATGATCACCGTACACACTACGAATTTGGCTTGGCCAAGAGGCTTTAATGCCGAGGTAACCCGCGCCGGGCCCCTCGATTTCGAGACCTTCTTCATTTAACAATACCACGTCAACGCCGAAGAAGGGCAGGCCGGCCGAACCAGGCTTCAGAGCCATGGCTCCGGGCAGCGGGGTGATCATGTGTGCGCCTGTTTCGGTTTGCCACCAGGTGTCTACAATAGGGCAACGAGAGTCGCCAATGACTGTGTAATACCATTCCCAAGCCTCTGGGTTGATCGGTTCCCCTACAGTGCCTAGTAGCCTGAGGCTAGCGCGTGAGCTGCGAGTGACTGGTTCATCGCCCATCGCATGCAGGGCGCGTATTGCGGTAGGCGCCGTATAAAAAGTGTTGACCTGATGCTTGTCGATAACCTCCCAACAACGGCCTGCGTCAGGATAAGTAGGTACACCTTCAAACATCAGAGATATTGCGCCATTAGCAAGCGGGCCATAGAGAATATAAGTGTGGCCCGTAATCCACCCTACATCGGCCGTACACCAGAATACTTCGCCTTCGCGATAGTCAAACACATATTTAAATGACATAGCAGACTGCAGAAGATAGCCGCCAGTGGTATGCAGAACTCCTTTGGGTTTGCCGGTGGAACCCGATGTATAGAGTATGAATAAGGGGTCTTCTGCACCCATGGACTCTGGTGCGCAATTGCTGTCTGCGATGTCCACTGTGTCGTGGTACCAGATGTCGCGACCTTCCTGCCAGGCGATGTCTCCGCCGGTGTGTTTTACAACTAGACAGGTATGAATATTGGGGCAGGAGGCTAGTGCCTTATCTGCGTTGATTTTGAGTGAAACCGTCTTACCTCCGCGCACACCCTCATCTGCCGTGATCAGTGTCTGACAGTTTGAATCTAATATTCTGTCTTTCAGAGCCTCAGGCGAAAATCCGCCAAACACTACGGAATGTACAGCGCCAATACGGGTGCAGGCTAACATTGCAAAGGCTGCTTCGGGAATCATTGGCATATAAATACAGACGCGGTCGCCCTTGCGTACACCGCGTGCTTTTAGGGTGTTGGCCAATCTGCAGACGTTATCTTTTAATGCACCATAGGTGATGTGCTGGCAGTCGATCGGGTCATCTCCTTCCCAGATCAGTGCTGTCTGATCGGTTCGTTGAGGCAGGTGTCGATCAATGCAATTGTAGGATACATTTAGCTTGCCCCCGGCGAACCATTCGGTATCACCCTCGTTAAAATCATAGTGCACAACTTCATGCCACGTTTGATCCCAATCTAAAAATTCAGCAGCCATTTCTGCCCAGAAGATTTCAGGGTTAGCCAACGACTGCTGATACATATCCCGATAGCGTTCAGCATCGATATGAGCGTCGTTGAAGTTGGCAGGTACTGGGCGGGAGAGAGAGCTAGGCATACGGTTTTCCCCTAATACGACGCAATACAAGATAACGTTTGGCATGCTCTGGTGCGCAAGCCAGCCTCTGACAGCGAGATAAAAAGAATGCGGTGTTAGTGGCCGCTGGCCAGCATGCCCCAATCGGATACTGGGTTGACTGACAGTCGCACGTTGTCAATAAGACGCGTAGAACCCAAACAAGCTGCTGCTAAAATAGCAATTTCCTCGGTATCTTCTGTGACGGCAAGAAGGGTATGGGCATCGCGAACTGAGAAGTAGTCTGCATTAAAGCCCGCTTGCAAAAGCTTGATGCGCGCGTGCGACTCCAATTCTAAAAAATTATCAAAGCCACATGCGATGGCTTCGCGGCAACTATTAAGGGTGTGGTTTAATATGGGTGCGATACGTCTCTGCTCGAATGACAGATAGCTGTTACGAGAACTCTTGGCTAAGCCATCCTCGTCTCTGGCCGTGGAGACACCGACGATGTCGATCGGTATACACATATCGTTGACCATTTTTCGGACAATCGACAATTGTTGGAAGTCCTTTTCGCCGAACACGGCAGCGTCAGGCTGCACGATATTGAACAGTTTACTGACTACGGTGGTAACCCCGTCAAAATGCCCTGGCCGGCTCCTTCCACACAGCATGTTACCTAACTCAGGAACGTGCACGAGAGTTTGAGCCTGCATTCCTTCTGGATATATATCGTTGACGGTGGGTGTGTATAAAACCTGAACGCCCTCGCTAAACAACATTTCTTTGTCGGCGGCTAGCGTGCGAGGATAGGCCCCAAGGTCCTCGCTAGGCCCAAATTGCAGGGGATTGACAAAAATGCTCACGACAACGATATCGCACAACTGGCCGGCTTTGCGGACCAGATCTAGATGGCCCTCGTGCAGGTTTCCCATCGTGGGCACAAAACCAATGGTCTGACCATTGTGGCGAAAACCGCGAAGAGCGACTTGCAACTGAGCATTGCTGCTATGAGTTCGCATACGTGCTGTATCCCTAGGATCCCAAATAGTAACGCTAAATCAGCAAAGAAAACGCCGACCGTAAATCTTCTGGCATCTAAGATTTTACTCTTGGATTCCCGGAAAGTATGCCCCAACAGATCGAACCCGGCAACGAGTTTTTAGGGAAAATTCACATTATTTGTTACGAAAGGAAGCATTAAAACAATGGGCGTTGTGTGCTGAGGCCACATTAGGTGTGTAAGTACTTACTTTTATCATGCGAGGGCGGCAGGAGCCCGCAGCGGTAATCATGTGTATGTGTGTTCTTCTTGGGGATAATGGCCCGATTTTACCGCCTCGACAAATGCGCGGAGACCGCCGGCAATACTCGATTGATCTTCCATGAAGTTCTGCACGAATCGTGCGGTGTGCTGCGAAAGCCCGAGTAAGTCGTGCATGACTAAAACCTGCCCATCGGTATCAGCTCCCGCTCCGATACCAATGACAGGAATATCTAACTTCCGCGTGATATCAGCAGCGAGGTGCGAGGGCACGCATTCCAGCACAAGCAAGCTTGCGCCAGCGTCCTGAATCTCTACGGCATCCGCTAAAATAGATTTGGCCTCTTTGGGAGTGCGCCCCTGTACCTTGAAGCCTCCAAACGTATTGACAGACTGAGGCGTCAGACCTAAATGAGCACAAACGGGTATACCGCGCTCTACCAGGCTGCTAATGGTGTCACTCAGCCAAGTGCCGCCTTCCATTTTTACCATATGCGCACCTGCTTGCATAAGTTGTGTGGCGCTCTCCATAGCCTGCTGCGCGGTCGTATAGCTCATGAAGGGAAGGTCTGCGATAACCAGTGATTTAGGCTGTGCTCGGCATACGCATTGGGTGTGATAGGCCATGTCGGAGATCGTCACTGGTATGGTACTATCGTGGCCTTGCAGCACCATGCCCAAAGAATCGCCCACCAGAATTGTTTCCGCGCCCACCTCGCTGATAATTCGTGAAAACGTGGCGTCATATGCAGTAATACAGACAAATTTTTCACCGCTGGCTTTCATCTTGTCCAGGGTGCTAATCGTAATGTTGCCCATGGCTAGAGTCCTGTCTCGTTCTGTGTAATTACTTCAAGTTCTCCACACCCCAACACTATTTGAAAAATGTGGGATTGAAGTAGTGGCGGCCACTGCGGATATTGAGCAAATAATTTACTAGACCTTTGTAATCTGATGCGTCGTTTGCCAAGTCGATTTCACTGGCGTTTACGATAAGTAATGGAGCGTCATCGTAATATAGAAAGAACTCACTGTACACTTCGTTTAGCCGTTCCAGATAGCTCCTGTCTATACTTCTCTCGATCGCTAAACCCCTGCTTTCAATGCGCGACAGTAATACATCAGTGGATGCCTGCAGGTAAACGACAAGGTCCGGCTTGGGCGCATCAATGGTGAGTTGTTTATAGACTTTGTCGTAGAGTTGATATTCATCTCTGTCTAGGTTGATCCTCGCAAACAAGGGGTCCTTGTCGATCAGAAAATCGGTCACGCGCGCGGGCTCAAAAATGTCGGTCTGGCGCATATCCTGAATTTTTTGGGCTCTTTGAAATAGGAAAAATAATTGCGCGGCTAATGCCGCCTGTTTACGACGCTGGTAAAATTTCTCTAGGAACGGGTTCTCCTCTGCTTCCTCAAGCAGCACAGCATAGTTCAAGCTAGCAGCCAACTTCTTTGCGAGAGTAGTCTTGCCTACACCTATGGAGCCTTCAACCGCAATAAAGGCTGGCGGCGTGCGTCCCTTCAAATCTATATTAATAGCCCTTGTGTCCAGCATTAGGTATGGCCTCTTTTTTCCTACCCAGTTTGCGAGCGTTAATTTGTGAGTAACCGGTATTTAGTTTTGATTAAGCCTGCATTTGTGCATTGCTTTAATAACGTATCGAGATCACTTCCGTCTGGTAATGACAAATTAGTGCCGCTGATTTCGCGCAGAGGGTACAGTACAAAATTGCGCTGTTGCATGCGCGGGTGCGGTACCGTTAATTTTGGCGAATCTATCTGTAGATCGCCATATAGCAACAAGTCTATATCGAGGGTGCGAGCCCCCCACCGAATATCTCGGACACGGCCTTGGTTTAGCTCTATCTGTTGTGTGGCATCCAGCAGTGCTGTCGGAGACAACTTTGTAGCGAGTAATAGTACCGCATTAAGGTAATCAGGTTGTGTGCCGGGTCCTACTGCCGCACTGCGGTAAATGCTTGATGTCCGCTTAACATGTGTGTCCTGCAACTGCTTCAGTGCCGCAAAAGCACTGCGCAATTGATTTTCTGGGTCGCATAAATTACTGCCCAGACCTATGTAGACAAATGTCACGGTGCAGGATTGGGGCGACGCTTTCGAATTCTTTTGGGTCGCTTGTGGTTACCCTCCGCAGAGGTCGCTTTCTGTAAACGCTGCTCTGGCGACAACGCCTGAATCTCCGTCCACCAGTTGCCCAGTTCGCCGGTGTCTTCTCCAGCTTGCTCTCGCAGTAGTAGAAAATCATAAGCAGCCCTAAAACGGCGGTGTTCAATCAGTTCTATGGCCTTGCGTCCCGTGCGCCGTTGCAAGCGTAATTGAAACTCCCAAATTTCCTTCATTGGCTGACTGAAACGGCGCGGAATAGACATATACTTGACGGCATCTGCAACTGTGCTTTGCGCCGCACTGTGCATTGCCACCATAGGCGCCTCACCGCTGCTCTCAAGAACGCTAAATTGCTTGCTGACGATTGGCCACAACAAGGCTGCGAGAATAAAAGCCGGTGTTACATGCTTGCCCTCGGCAATACGGTTGTCGGTATTTTTCATGGCCGCTTGAACTAATCTCACCACTGTCGCGTCCCGCTCAATGCATGTGTTGGTGCTTGGGAACAAATATTGCAGGAGATTATATTCCAGAAGATTGTCCATTGTTCTTGAGGCGCTTCCACCGAGGAAAAGTTTCAGAAATTCGTCAAATAATCGTGCAGCGGGAATCTCTGCGAGCAGGTGCGCGCAGCGAGGAATAGCCTCAGCTGTTCGTTGATCGATGTTGAAATCCAGTTTGGCCGCAAAACGAACGACGCGTAGCATGCGCACAGGGTCTTCTGTATAGCGCTGCTCTGGGTTGCCGATAACACAAATAGTGCGGTTTTCGAGATCTTTAATGCCGTGTAGATGATCAAATACCTCAAACTTTCCAGAATCGTAGTACAGGGCATTTACGCTGAGGTCGCGTCGCGCAGCGTCTTCTTCTAGTGTGCCATAGACATTATCTCGAAGCAGAAGGCCGCTGGCAGACTGCCGAGAGTGGTTGCTCCCCTTTTCGCTTCGTGGGTCCTCTTTTGGTTTGTTATTGTGATGGCCGCGGAAAGTGGTTACTTCGATGATCTCGCGACCAAAACGCACATGCACAATTCGAAAGCGGCGGCCAATGATGCGTGAATTACGAAACAGCGCTGTTACAGCCTCCGGTGTAGCATCTGTTGCGATATCAAAGTCCTTGGGACGACCGCCGAGTAGCAGATCGCGAACTGCGCCCCCAACGAGATAGGCTTGAAATCCACCGCTGCGTAATCGCGACATGACTTTAAGTGCGCCGTCGCTGATATTTTTGCGCGATATACAGTGTTGGTCCCTGGGAATTATGTCCAAACGAATAAGGCCTGTGGAAGATTCTCTGCTACCCCAAGGTTACCATAGATGTCATTACGATGCCGCTGATTGGCCGAGTAACGGACTGGTAAAAGAAAGGGGAACAGTGTCCCCCTCATCCAGATCTTCCTTTAGAAATTATTTTTATGTCTGTGTGCTGTTATTTTTATTGGGATGGACAAAGCGGCATCATCTTTTTAGGCTTTGTTGCCCTCAAGGGACTAAAAAGCCTGTCCGCTGATCGCCGCATCAACCCTGCAGGTATCGCCTTTGGGTTTCACGTAAGCCACAAAACAAAAATGAAGGGAAGATATCTTCCCTCATCCAGATCTTTATCACGCATTATTATTTTTATTGCAGCAGTCGTTATTTTTATTGGCCCGCTGCTTACTAAATAGCATTTTCCGTGCCAAATAAATTTAATCTTTTGTAATCATGGGGTTATGATTTTTTGAGTGAGGTAAACGCGGCAGGAAAATTTTCTTTGTTACTAAAATACTCCTATTTGGGGTCTGCACCGGCGATTGGGTAACGGTTATTTATCCTCAGTGGCGGTGATTTTGGCTCGACTGTTCACATTGCCCTTATTTCTGGGCATACCAAATCGTTGGCGGCGCTCCCACAGGCACTTCCGGCTTACACCTAGCTTTTGCGCTAGCTCCGTCTCGCTCATTGAATCTTGGTGCTCCAGCACGAACCGTTGAAAATAATCCTCAAGCGACAGGTCTTCTCCAGGGTCATGATTGGTCGCAACGGCACTTGGGTTAATGGGAGCAGTGGCGCTCTGCTGGCCGCGAATGCGGTTGATGTTGACTAGCTCGAGATCAATGCCCAGTGCTTTGTTATCGATTTCTTCACCGCTAGACAGAACAACTGCCCGTTCAATGGCGTGCTCTAACTCTCTCACATTTCCCGGCCATTGATAGGTTGTAATGGCCTGAATGGCTCGCGGAGACAAGCGCATAGCGTCTTTTCCAGAACGCCCCGCCTGAATCTCCAGCATACGCTCGGCCAAATATAAGATATCTTTTCCCCGCTCTCTCAGGGGGGGTAGCGCTAGGCAAAGGACATTGATCCGATAGAACAGGTCCTTGCGGAACAAGCCCTCCGTTGCTAGATGGTGCAGATTGCGGTGGGTAGCGCAGATCAGTCGAACATTGACCCTGCGCGAATGTACGGAACCTATGCGACGAATTTCTCCTTCTTGGATAAATCTCAGCAGTCGCGCCTGTGCTTCCATCGGCAGTTCGCCAATCTCATCTAGAAACAGCGTGCCGCCATCAGCAGCTTCAATCAATCCCATACGGCTTGCATTGGCGCCCGTGAACGCGCCTTTTTCATAACCAAACAACTCAGACTCGATAAGCGTTTCGGGAATTGCAGCGCAGTTGACTGAGACCATAATCTTATCAGCGCGTAGACTACTCTCATGCACGCTCCGGGCCACTAACTCTTTGCCCGTTCCTGTCTCACCAAGTACTAGTACTGTCGAATCCGTCGGTGCCATTTTTTTAATGTGCTCAAAGAGCAGCCGCATTGCTGAACAGTTGCCTATTATTCCGTCCATCGCAGAAGCCGTCCCGTCGATAGTTGCGGGTTCTTCCGCAGAGCGGCCGGTAGGGTGGTCGGTAATGATACGTTGCACAGCGATGACCATATCAGCGTGATCAAAGGGCTTGGCGATATAGTCTACTGCGCCCATTCGCATGGAATCCACGGCGGATCGCAGGCTTGCATAGCTGGTCATAATTAACACTGGTACATCTCCCGCCTTTTTAATCAGGTCGGTACCGGGTGCACCAGGGAGACGGAGATCACTGATAACGAGGTCAAAATTGGTAAAAGTGTAGTCTTTTTCCGCTTCTTGCACCGACCCTGCTTCACTAACTTGAAAGTCATGCCGCTCTAGCAGTCGACGCAAAGCAGTTCTGATGACGGACTCATCTTCGACAATAAGGATCTTTTGCATACAGTGTTACCTATGAGCCATTACTACGCAACATACTACGCCGCAGTGGAATATTCCAGTTCAGCGCTGTAAAAGCACACCACCTAAGCCTACATTTCAAAGTCTGGCCCGTAGCAGGCGGATGCTAGATACAGGGTAACCCGGGTGCCGGTTTTAACATCCGGGCTTGACGGGCTTGTCAGATGAACTTTGCCATTCATGTCGTCTATGATGCTAAACACCAGAGCAAGCCCCAGTCCGGTCCCGACACCGGGATCCTTGGTGGTGAAGAAAGGCTCAAAGACCTGTGAGTGCAGCGTCTGTGGGATGCCGCTGCCATTGTCTTCGACCTCAATTTGCACCTGATCACCAACGTTACTGGCCCGTATATGCACCTGCCCGTTGCTGTCACAAGCGTCCCTAGCGTTGTCCAGCAGGTTGATAAACACCTGCAGCAGGCGCTGGCTATCTGCCATTGCCAGCAACTCCCGATTACATTGATTGTCAAACCGTACCGGCTTGGCTTCTCTGTCTAGGGCTAACAAATGAATGGCTTCGTCCACACAATCTGCCAAGTTGGCTGGTGCCAGTTTCGTCTTTTCTAAATATGGGCCCGTGTGTGAAAAGTTCATTAGTGATTCCACTATCCGCGTGACCCTACTGGTTTGTTTAAGGATATCCTGCGCCATGAAGCGAATTTCCTTTGGGTCTGATTCGTACTCGAGATTTTGCGCAAGACATGCAATGCCAGTAACTGGATTGCCGATTTCATGAGCGACACCGGCGGCGAGACGACCAATTGACGCCAAGCGTTCATTTTGAAGTAGCTCTTCTTCCAGTAATTCAATATCGGTAATATCTTCCACCATGATGACTGTATTGCGATGATCGTGTTCCTTGATCAGTGTTTTATGCAGGTCGACCCAGCGTGAAGGGCTGTGGTCCATCGCGACTTCTTTCTTAATCACAGTTTCAGTGTCTCCTCGCAGAAAGCCTTCAAGAATGGCTCCCCATGGATGGGAGATATCGCCCAACAAAGATCCCAGAACTTCAGTTGGCTCGATTCCAGTGATTCGCTGCATACTCTGATTCCACATGAGTAACTCACCGTCAGCACTAATCGAGCAGGCGCCTATAGGTAGTTTGTCCAGTGTTTCTCTATGGTGTCTGCGTAGATTATCTAGGTCCGCCGCTAACCCCGTAAAATGAGTTTGGCTCTGGTCGAGTGTCCGCTCGATCAAATGAATGTCTTCGGCATCCGTATGCGCGCTCGGCAGGAGGGGAATGCGACCTTCAATGATTCGGTGGGCGACGGCTGGACCCAGTAGCCCTGACAGATTTGCTTCCAGCCTCGCTCGCAGGCGCCTAAGAGCATAAGGTCTGTTTTCAGAGGATGAAAATTGTAGTTCACTTAAGGCTTTCTCCACCTCAGATTTTGCAGTATTTTCTCCTAAAGAGAGCGCCAGGCGTTGACTAAATTCTGCAGGGCTATAAACAGATAGTATCCGGCGTATGGGCCGGGCGAGGTCATCCATAGAACAAATTTCCGAGGCAACTTTCTCTTCGTCTGAACTTCTTCTGGTCACAAGCGAAATGGCGATAAACAGTGCTGTATTAACCCCCAATGAAACCAGGGCAGTAGCTGTCGACAAATTATTGCTGTGCCCTAGCAACAGCGTATAGATCGAGGTGAGGAGTTCTGGACTTTGTTCGCCGAACAGCGGTAACAGCATGGAAAAGAACCAGATGCCCAGTCCACCGCTGAGTCCGACGAGGAGTCCAGTGCGGTTCGCTCGCGGCCAATAGGGCGTAGCAATGATCCCTGGTAGGAATTGCAGTGTGCCAATGAACGCTACTAACGCGAGCTGCGAAAGGCTTTGGCGACCATTAAGTGTCGTAAAAAAGATATACCCAGCTAAAATAAGAATGGTAATAAGAACCCTTCGCAGCCATTTAAGCTGCACATAGATGTCTTGCCCTTTATCAATTTGTAGCGGACTAAGAGGCAGAACTAGGTGATTTAGACACATATTTGACAGTGCGAGTGTAGTGATAATAATGGTAGCGCTGGAAGCTGATAGGCCAGCCACAAAAGCTGCGGTGCTGATAGCGCCGGATTGAAGAGCCATGCCAATAGCTAGTCCAGTGTAATCCATGGGTAATTCATGGCCCAGCTTCACCCCTGCCCAGGTCACCGGAAGAATGGGTAGACTCAACATCAGAAGATAGAGCGGTAGTCCCCATGTCGCGATGCGCAAGCCGCGGCTGTCGTTGTTTTCAGCAAAGGCCATGTGGAAAATGTGAGGCATACACACTGCGCCCGCAAAGAATATGAGCAACAGGGCGCGCGCATCGTCGCCCTGAATAGGCTGGGTGAGTTGATTGCTCGTTTGCGGATTTTCAAGTAACCATTGTTCCAGGCCCCCAATGCCACCGAATACGGCATAGACCGCTGCTAGGAAAAGAACCAACATGGCGCTTAACTTGACTAGCGATTCAAACGCAATGGCAGTCACTAGGCCGGTGTTGCGATGTTGAGATGATACATGGCGGGTACCGAACAAGATGGAGAATACTGTAATGATGACGCAAAAAAGAAATGCCAATAGGTTATTTCGATTCCCACCGAACGATTCGGCCGCATTATCCCCCGCAAGAATATGAATGCTCTCGGCTACTGCCTGGATTTGCAGTGCAAGCAGCGGAAGCAACGTGATACACATCGCAACGGTCACCGCAGACCCAACCCATGGGCTGCGGAAACGGAATGTCAGAACATCTGCCAAGGAGGCTAGTTGATAAACTCTGCAAAGTCGCAAGAGAGGCATCAGCAGTATAAGAGGCAACACAAACATTAAGACTACGCCGAGGTAGTACAATAGAAAGTTGTAGCCGAACTGGTGCGCCATAGCGATTACGCCGTTGCTGGCCATGGCGCCCGCGAATACACCTAAAGAGAGAACATAGACGGCGGGATGGTGGGTAATACGTTTTGGAATGATCCCACGGTCGGCCAGATGAGCTACTGCAAACAAACCGGTGAGGTAAGCGATAATGACCAGTAGTATTTGCGTGAGACTAAAGATCATCTGGGTATCTCTTGCGCTGATTCCAGTATGCGGCTGCCACGATCAAAAGCCATAGCTGATAAGGCCGATACCATGCGATTTCTGAGCTGGTCATCCAACTCTCGATTGCAGGAAAAAAAATTAACACAACGCCCACAATCAGCAGCAGGAAGCGATTGATGTACATGGCTTAGATTTCCTCCGCCTCAAGCGGTGATTACAGTATGGATGACAATGGTGCTGGAATGCATGTTTTCATTGGATACTACTGAAGCGACTGCTGCGCGTAAAGCTCATGTACTGAGTCCGATGTTGGCTGCAGGCATCGACAATATGGCTGGAACTCGTTCTAGTGACCAGTGTTCGATAGCGTAGGCTAGCAATTGTTCGACGCTCGCCAGCGTCGCTGGAGGTTCGCACTGATGCAGGAAGCGTAAGGCACTGCGCAGGTTGCTGGAAGCCTTGCTGTTGTCTAGCGCCGGAGCATGGTTCTGTTTACTAAATTTTTGTCCTTGTTTAGTGGTGATTACTGGAAGGTGGCAATATGACGGAGTAGCGAGAGCTAAGCGTTGTTGCAGAAAAATCTGGCGTGGTGTTGAGTCCAGCAGATCCGACCCTCGCAACACGTGAGTAATACTCTGTTCGGCATCGTCGACGACGACTGCTAATTGATAGGCATACAGTTCGTCTCTGCGTCTTACCACAAAATCCGTGAGTGATTGTCCCAGCGGTGAGTACGCAGGGCCTTGCAATCGATCTTTGAAGAAAATGTCTTGATCAAGAGGAACACGTATTCTTATGGCAGTAGGATCGGATATTGTTGTTTGAGATGTCCGACAGTTATCCAAGCAGGCTCCACTTTTGCTCAGTGTTATGCGGTTGCAGCCACAGCGAAAAAGATGGCCGCGGTCTGCGAGACTTATGAGCGCAGCATTGTAGGCTGAGTTTCGCGTGTGCTGGTATAGAACATTCTCGTCCCAATGTAAGCCGTGGCATTGTAGGCTGTATAAGATACTGTCTGCGGCGCCTCGATCCTCCCTAGGAGGATCAAGGTCTTCTATACGCACAAGCCAACTGCCGTTGCTGTGACGAGCATCTAGATAGCTTGCTATGGCCGCAATCAGAGACCCGAGGTGCAGTGGGCCCGTGGGTGAGGGCGCAAAACGTCCTCGATATGGCATGCTGGGGCTGAGTACTTTAAGCGCCCGCGGGACTTAGCCCATTTCCTGCTTTTCTTTGATCTCGGCCAGCGTCTTGCAATCGATACATTGCGTTGCCGTTGGTCTGGCTTCGAGGCGCTTGATGCCTATATCGATACCGCATGCCTCACAGTAGCCGTAATCGTCTGTATCAATGAGCTCCATGGTAGAGTCGATTTTCTTGATTAGTTTGCGTTCCCTGTCTCGTGTCCGCAGTTCTAGGCTGAACTCTTCTTCCTGAGTGGCTCTATCGGCTGGATCAGGGAAGTTGGCAGCTTCATCCTTCATATGGCTTACGGTGCGATCTACTTCTTGCATTAAATCAGCCTTCCAATTCAGCAAGATTGTCCTAAAATGCACATGCTGTTGCTCGTTCATGTACTTTTCGCCCCGTTTCGGTTTGTAGGGCTCGAAATTGTTGAATTCAGCACCGCCCGGGTTTCGGGACGCTGTCGTTGCAGTAGCGGGCTTAGCGGATTTGACCGCTTTTGTTTTAGCGGCGACTTTGGTTGATTTGCCTTTTTTGGGTGCGGCGGCGGCTTTGGTTGGTTTGCCTTTTTTGGGTGCGGCGGCGGCTTTGGCGGGCCTTACTTTTTTAGCCACGCCGGCTTTGGCCGCTTTGACTTTCTTTGTTGCTGCTGCGGCCTTAGTCGTTTTTGCGACTTTAGAAATTTTCGGTGTTTTCGTTGCTCGAGGCATGGCTATTTTTCCATACAGCAAAGGTAACTTGACAATGTCTATAACTCTTCTGGGGGAGGGCTGCCAAGCGGGGCCCAAATCCGAGGGCGGAGAAACTACCAGATAACAGCGGGTGCTGCCACTATTTCCTTGCGCTTTTTCGCACTTGCTACCGCCTACAACCGACAGTTGCTACTATAGCGGACCTGCTGCGGTTGAGGTTATCTATGTTGGGCGCAAAAAAATCCATTTACAGGCCGGGAGGTTTTTCCCTGCGCATGGCTGATATTGAGCCATTTAGAGTAGTGGAGGTGCTGGCTCGGGCAACGGAATTGGCAGCGGGCGGTGCCGACATTGTGCACATGGCGGCTGGCGAGCCTGATTTTGTTACTGCGGCGCCTATAGTAGAAGCGGGTCAGGCTGCGCTCGCGCGCGGCGCGACGCACTATTCGCAGGCTGCCGGCATTCCACAATTACGTGAGGCAGTGTCCCAGCATTACGCTGACGTCTATGGTGTGGATGTTGCACCTTCGCGTATTTTGATTACTCCGGGTGCTTCCGGTGCCCTGTTACTGATTACAGCATTGTTAATGAATCCGGATGACGGCATGCTTATGACCGATCCGGGTTATCCCTGCAATCGACACTTTATGCGTCTAGTGGAAGGACGTGGGCAGTTGGTGCCGGTGAGTGCGGCAAGCAAATATCAACTGAACGCAGCTCTAGTAAAGGCCCATTGGCAGGAAAATACTATCGGGGCCATGGTGGCCTCACCAGCAAACCCCACGGGCACTGCTTTGTCTAAGGCAGAACTCACGGAGCTAGCGGGAGCAGTGCGGTCGCGTAATGGTTATCTGCTAGTAGATGAGATTTATCATGGCCTAGTTTATAACGGATCGGCTCCATCGGTATTGGAAGTTGATCCTGATGCTTTCGTGATCAATAGCTTTTCGAAATTCTTCGGTATGACGGGCTGGCGTCTGGGCTGGCTGGTAGCGCCCGAGGCGGCGACGGCTGAGATGGAGAAACTGTCTCAGAATTTATTTATTTCGATGTCTACTATGGCTCAGTATGCAGCGTTAGCCGGCTTTGAGCCTGAGACGCTGGAGATACTGGAGCAGCGCAGAGAGATATTTGGTCAACGCAGGGATTACCTGTTAGCCGCTGTGCAGGAACTGGGTTTTGTGGTGCCGTGTGAGCCACAGGGGGCCTTTTATATCTATGCTGATGCCAGTCGCTTCACTCAGGATAGCCAGCAGTTCTGCCTACGTTTACTTGAGGAGCACGGCATCGCCCTCACACCCGGCGTAGATTTTGGTCATCACCTCGCCAAGCAGCATGTGCGTTTCTCCTACACCACGAGCATGGACCGCCTAGAGCTTGCTGTAGAGCGGTTGTCAAAAGTGTTGGTCTGAAAGAATGTCGGTGTTGGTTTACTCAGGTTCGCGTTGGGATAACTCAGGCAACGCTATAGCGTGTTCGGTCTGGTGTCACAATTCAGCAATCTCAGCGGAGATATAATCTATGGCGGAGATACTTAATCGAAGGCAGTTAACGGGATTGGATGAAACGCATCTTGTCACACTTACCGATGGCCATCGTTTGCAAGGGGAGGTAGCTCTAGCTTTCACAGCGTTGCAGTCAGATGCCCGCAGCGCCGGCTTTGAGCTGTCTATAGCTAGCAGTTTTCGCTCCTTCTGCCGCCAACTCGCCATTTGGAATGGTAAGGTCGGCGGCACTCGACCGATTCATGATGATCAGGGGCGTCCTGTGACAATTGAATCATTATCTCCTAGGGAACAGCTGCATGCGATCCTCCGCTTCTCAGCGATACCCGGCACGTCGCGCCATCACTGGGGTACCGACCTGGATGTCTACGACTCTGCGGCCGTGTCTCCGGATTATTCGCCGCAGTTATCCCCGGCTGAAGTTGCTGCGGGCGGCGTCTTCGACCGTCTGCATTGCTGGCTGGATGCGAGATTAGCCGCTGGCGAGTCACATGGTTTTTTTCGGCCTTATGGCAAAGATCGCGGCGGTGTAGCCCCCGAGCGTTGGCACCTGAGCTACGCGCCATTGGCAGTCACGTGTGCTGCGCAGTTTAGTGCCGCAACGCTGGCTTTTTGTTGGGGCTGTGAAGACGTTAAAGAGCAGATGCTACTGCACGCTGAGATTGATGCAGAGTTGCCACAAATCATCCGGCGTTATATCACTGTCCCTGAAGACTGGTGTTTCGCTAGTCCGGTTTAACTCCCCCTCTCCCCCGTCTGTCTGGCTCTTGATGTGATATTGAGCCACTGCAAGTCACTCGCTCGCCTTTGCTGCAGTGTGCAGGTGTCCGAAATGGTTATTGTAATCTAGCTCAGCTGCGGCAATGACTTTAAGCGCTTCATCGCGGCCATAGACCAGATCCACCGTTACGTTAGTCTTTTTGCCTGGAACCATTTTGTAGGTAGAAAAGTAATGCTGCAGTCGCTCAGTTTTAATCGCTGGTAGATCAGCGATGTCGTCCACATCTCCCCAGATATTGTCTCCTTCAAGCACTGCCACAATCTTGTCGTCAGCTTCGTCGCCATCAATCATTTGGATGCCACCGACGACTCGGGCTTTTAACAGAATGTCTGCCCGTGTAATGTGACGCTCGGAAATTACGCAGATGTCCAGCGGGTCACCGTCCGCAACCTCCACTCCTGCGCAGCGCTTGGCGACCTCTTCTGCGCAATAGGTCCGTGGAATAAAACCATAGAGGGCCGGTGGGGTCGATGTTGTGCGCTGAGGCCGATCTACCATCAGGAAGCCAGATGCTTTATCGAGCTCATATTTGACAACGTCAGCAGGTGTCATTTCGATGTAAACCTGCACGACATCTGCCGGCGCGTTATTTGCGCGTGCGCGCAGGCCATGCCAGGGGTGGCGGCGCCATCGGTTAAACTCACTGTTGCTGTACATGTCTTACCTCGAATTCATTGGGTTGGTTGCGATATTGCAGAGGTGCGCGGTGTACAAAGAACACCGGTGAAAATCTTGCCCGAGTCAAAAAAATTGAGTAGTTATGCGTTTTTTTAGTCGATTTCGAATGGGGTTGTTAGTTTGCGCGGCACGGCTATATTTTTCAATCGGACATAATTTGGTAGACCGTTGCGATATTCTGGGTAGGCCTCCCCCGCGATGAGAGGCCTCAGATAGTCTTTTGCCGCATCGGTAATGCCAAAGCCGTCGCGACTGATATAGTTGCGTGGCATTTTTTTCTCGCGATTAGCCACATCCTGAAGGGGTGCTTCGCCGATAGACCAACTGTAGCGCCTTCCCTTTCCGCGAACGATGCAGGGCATGATGGCGTTGTCCCCACGTAGGGCGAAAGTAACCGCAGCCTCGCCGAGTGCATAAGCTTGGTCTACGTCAGTCTGGGAGGCAATATGCCGCGCCGAGCGTTGTAGGTAATCCGCAACCGCCCAGTGATATTTATAACCGAATTCTGATTTAACCATTTGGGCCAAATGTGGGGCTAGCCCACCCAACTGACTGTGGCCGAAGGCATCTTTGAGTCCGGACTCTGCCAAGAAGGTGCCGTCTTTGTATTGCGTTCCCTCTGAAGCGACAATGACGCAGTAGCCGTTACGCTTGACAGTGCGTTCTACTTTCGCCATGAATTTTTTTCGGTCAAATGCGATTTCTGGAAACAGTATTATGTGTGGGGCGTCGCCCTCTTGTGTTGCGGCCAAACCGCTCGCTGCAGCAATCCAGCCTGCATGGCGGCCCATCACCTCTAGGATGAACACCTTGGTCGATGTCTCACACATTGACGCTACATCCATCGCCGCTTCGCGCGTGGAGACAGCGATATACTTCGCTACGGAGCCGAATCCTGGGCAGTTGTCGGTCAGCGGAAGATCGTTGTCGATAGTTTTTGGAATGTGTATGGCTTGCAGTGGGTAACCGGTGGCGTGCCCCAGCTGAGAGACCTTAAGGCAGGTGTCAGCGGAGTCTCCGCCTCCGTTGTAAAAAAAGTAGCCGATATTATGTGCCTTGAACACATCAAGTAGCCTTTCATAGTCGGCAGGGTTTTCCTGCAGACTTTTCAGTTTGTGTCGGCAAGAACCAAAAGCACCTGCAGGCGTTGTTAGCAGCCCATGAATTGCGGCGGCGCTTTCTTTGCTGGTATCGATCAGATCCTCTCGCAGCGCACCAATGATACCGTTGCGGCCAGCATAAACCTTACCGATCTGCGAACGATGCTTTCTGGCTGTTTCTATGACGCCGCAGGCTGAGGCATTAATCACAGCTGTGACGCCACCAGACTGCGCGTAGAAAGCGTTTCTTTTGGCCATGTGTCGTAGGCTCCTGCTGGAAGGAGCGCTTTATGCTCCGGCTTCGTTGCTGGCGATGTGCAGCTTGCAGGAGGAGTGTACGGCAATTGGCACAATTTGTGCAGTGCCGTTAAGGTTTTGCGTGGCTGACTGTAGCGGTCGGCAAGCGCATGCTATTATGCGATCTTCATGTTAGGGGTAGCTTTTGAAAGGACATATTCATATTTTAGGCATTTGTGGCACGTTCATGGGTGGCATTGCATTATTGGCCAGAGAGCTGGGTTACAGGGTGACGGGTTCTGATGCCGGTGTGTATCCTCCTATGAGTACTCAGCTGCGTGCCGCCGGTATTGAACTGATGGAAGGTTACGCCCCCGAGCATTTGCAGCCATCGCCCGATTGCGTAGTGGTCGGCAACGCGATGACACGTGGCAACCCATTAGTTGAGCATTTGCTGAACGCTGGTCTCCCCTATACCTCTGGGCCTCAATGGCTGGCAGAGCATGTGCTGCAGGGTAAATGGGTTTTGGCAGTGTCTGGCACTCATGGTAAGACTACCACCAGCAGTATGCTGGCTTGGATACTCGAATATGCGGGGATGGCACCGGGTTTTCTGATTGGCGGGGTGCCTGCAAATTTTGGCCTCTCAGCGCGTTACGGTGATTCAGACTTTTTTGTGGTTGAGGCCGATGAGTATGACACTGCATTTTTCGACAAGCGGTCGAAGTTTGTGCATTATCGTCCTCGTACCCTGACGATTAATAACCTTGAGTTTGATCACGCCGACATCTTTGATAATTTGGCGGCTATTCAACGCCAGTTTCATCACGTCGTGCGCTGTGTACCCAGTGATGGGTTGATTGTGTGCGCGCATGCCGTTCCGGCTATAGAGGAGACTCTGGCCATGGGGTGTTGGACGCCCGCAGCGTCTTTTGCTATCGGTGAGCAAGGCACCTTTGACCTAGGTGCGCAATTACTCGAAGAAGACGGCTCCGCATTTCGACTTTCGTTTGGTGGCGGCGAGACTAGGGACGTTCATTGGTCGCACTGCGGCCGTCACAATGTTGAAAACGCGCTCGCCGCTGTAGCAGCTGCCAGACATGCCGGCGTTACATCTGATGCGGCGGTGGCAGCGCTTGAAGAATTTCAAGGTGTGAAACGCCGACTCGAATTGTTGGGTAGGCCCGGCGATGTGGCGCTGTATGATGATTTTGCTCATCATCCGACGGCTATTGCGACGACGTTGCAAGGATTGCGTGCGCGCGCCGGAAGCGGTCGCGTCATTGCACTAATAGAGCCTCGGTCCAATACCATGCGCATGGGTGAGCATCGACAACAGCTGGCGGCTGCCACGGCAGAGGCTGATTTGGTCTACTGGTTCCAGCCTGCGGACATGGACTGGTCGCTGGAATCGGTGATAGTCGATAGCCCGGTGCCCGCGGCGGTCATGGGCGATGTGGATGCGCTGGTGACACAGGTCGCGTCTGAGGTCGCTGCCGGTGATCAGGTTGTCATTATGAGCAATGGTGGGTTTAGCGGTATTCACCAGAAACTCTTGAATCAGTTGCAGGATGTAGCATTTTTATGAACTCATCTTTTTCGTCTTTTTACAATGTTTTGGTGTTGCGCCGTCCTTGGGTGTCACTATTCTTGGTTGTGCTCGTGCTCGCTGCAATGTCGACGCAGCTGGGCAAGATCAAGATCGATGCTTCTGCCGATTCTCTAATGTTGCAGGGCGATCCTTCTCTTGAGTTCTACCGGCAGGTGTCTAAGGAGTACAGCGCTGAGGACTTTGTGCTGATTACTTGGCAGCCTGACGCGCCACTGTTGTCGCCGCAATCGTTGGAACCTCTGGCGGAGATGGCTGAAGCATTGCAGCTGCTTGATGGCGTGTCTTCTGTTGTTACGATTTTGGATGTGCCGCTGCTGGAGAGTCCGCCTGTTACGCTGTCCGATATGATATCTGTTGACCCTTTGCCTACATTGGAGCAGCCGAATCTAGATTTAGATATGGTGCTGCGAGAATTCACGACTAGTCCAATTTATGCTGACTTGCTGGTGAGTCGTGATGGTCTCATCAGTGCCGTGCAGATTAACCTTTATCGTGATGAGCTTTATTTCGAGTTGTTGGATGCGCGCGAGGCACTGAGGTCCGCGCGTAATAGTGGAAATTTCTCTGCATCGCAGCGCAGGGAGCTGGAGTCTGTCGAGGCAGCGTTTAAAGTCCGCTCGGCGTTCGTGCTGGAGCGTGACCAACTGCTGGTGCAAAACGTGCGGAATATTGCTGCACAATATACCGGATACGCTCGATTGTTTGTCGGCGGAGTGCCTATGATTGCTGCGGATATGGTGAGCTTTGTTAGTAACGATCTAGCGATTTTTGGCAGTGCGATTTTGGGCATCATGATGGTTGCACTGGCGATTATTTTTCGTCGTGTGCGCTGGGTTGTCATCCCATTGGTTACCTGTGCGGGGACGGTGGTGATCATGCTTGGCCTGCTCGGTGCACTGGACTGGCGAATGACGGTTATTTCGTCTAATTTTGTTGCGGTGTTACTCATTATTGCTCTGGCTATGGCTATCCACCTGATAGTGCGCTACCGCGAATTATATGCTGAGAATCCAGACGGAGATGCACATGAGCGCGTGTTGCAGAGCATGAAGCTTATGGCAGTGCCATGTTTTTATACCGGTCTTACTACAATAGTAGCCTTCATGTCTTTAGTTGTGTCGGGCATCCAGCCTGTTATCGATTTTGGCTGGATGATGACGGTTGGTATATGCGTGGCTTTGCTAATGTCGTTTGTTGTTGTTCCCTGCCTGATGCTGGTTTGGCCAGAGGGCAAACCGTATTATCATTCGGGAAGCGATCCTGTGCTCACTGCTTTTTTTGCTCGTCTGACTGACCGGCATGGCAATGGTGTTCTGTTGATTAGTGGCCTGTTGGCGGTTCTTGTTGTTGTTGGCATCAGTCGCCTGCAGGTCGAAAACCGCTTCATTGATTACTTCAAAAAAACGACGGAAATCTATCAAGGTATGGAATTACTTGACTCCATGCTGGGTGGCACTATTCCTCTGGATATCATTGTTTCGCCTCCGGACAGGGATGCGCCATTGCCGGGCCTAGAAATATTAGCCACCAACTCACAAGCGGTACCAATACCGGCGGATGATCCTCTCGTCTCCGAAGATGATTTTGGTGACAATGGCTGGGATGATGAATTCGCCAGTGATACAGACGTATTTGCCAGTTCAGCCGACAACTTTGAGCCTAGCTACTGGTTTAGCCTGGCCGGCATGCGCGAGCTTGATCGGGTGCACGATTACATTGACTCATTGCCTGAGACGGGTAAAGTATTGTCGCTTTCAACAGTGTTCGCCGTGGTTAAAAATCTTATGGGGCAGGACATTGGCGGCGTTGAACTGGCGATCGTACAAAAGAGCTTTCCCGAGGATTTAAAAGAACTGATGGTCTCTCCGTATTTCTCCGAGGAGGGTGAACAAGTGAGATTAACGGTGCGAGTCAAAGAAACAAGCAAAGATCTGCGTCGGGATGAGTTTTTGACGGGCGTGCGTGAGCATCTTGAAGGACCGCTTGGTTTGGCGCCGGAGCGTATACAGTTCACTGGTATGCTAGTTCTCTATAATAACGTGTTGCAAAGCCTGTTTCGGTCACAGATTCTCACATTAGGTGCGGTCTTTGGCGCTATTCTGATTATGTTCCTGTTGTTGTTTCGCTCATTGCCGCTGGCTCTGATTGCGTTGGCGCCTAATATGTTGGCCGCGGGCCTGGTCTTGGGAGTTATGGGCTTTCTGGGTATTCCATTGGATATCATGACGATTACTATTGCTGCTATCGTGGTCGGCATTGGTGTCGACGACTGTATCCATTATGTGCATCGATTTATAAAGGAGTTTGCGGTGGATCGAGATTATCGGGCTTCCATGTATCGCTGCCACAACAGCATCGGTCGCGCGATGTACTACACAACATTGACGGTGGTGGTCGGTTTTTCAACATTGACGTTGTCCAATTTCAACCCGAGTATTTATTTTGGGCTACTCACGGTGCTGGCGATGGCGGCTGCGGTATTAGGAGCGTTACTGCTTCTGCCACGTTTAATTTTGGTATTTAAACCCTTGGGCCCTGAGGACACAGCGTGAATCGCCTTGGCACTGAAAATGAATTGCGGTACTGGCCCAGCGTCTGATGGAATGCCGGGCGGGCTGCGGTGCCTGTTGTATCGCTATTTCAATTTATCAGCCTTTTTACGCTATGCCGAACGGTAAGCCGGCTGGCGTTGCCTGCGTTCACTTAAGCTCGAACATGCGCTGTTTGTTGTTTGGCGACGCTCGGCGCCCTGATTTGTGCGACGCTTTTGGGGCGGAACGCGAATTCTGCGGCGATAATCGCGAACAAGCTTTGGTTCGACTGGCTCAGCTTGAGCAGCAAAGTTTACCAGATATTGTTGTTTTTGAAGGGGACGCATGAGTGAACTATCGTTGTTTCCGTTGTCCGCAGTACTGCTGCCCTTCGGCCGTGTGCCGCTAAAAATTTTTGAGCAGCGTTATCTGGACTTGGTGCGTGAAAGCATGAAAACTGATAACCCCTTTGGTGTAGTCTGGATACGCCATGGTGGCGAGATTGAGCAGCGTGGTCGCGCGGCGCCTAAGCTTGGTGACTACGGTACTTGCGCCCGTATCGTGGATTGGGACCAACTTTCCAATGGCCTGCTCGGAATTACTGTCGAAGGAATCCAGCGCTTTGAGTTGTATGAGACGCACACGCGCTCCAATGGATTGGTAGTGGGTCAAGTTGCACTGCAGAAGCCTACCGCTGCAACGCATTTAGCTGAACAGTGGTCGTCATTGCTAGACATATTACGGACCCTCGAGACACATCCGCATGTGCAGCGCATGAATTTACATGTGGACTACAACGATGCCTGGCAGGTTGGTTATACCCTGCTGCAGCTATTGCCACTGGAGGAGTCTGTAAAGTACAAACTTTTGGTCATCGACAACATTGAGGAGTTGATGTCTGAGTTACACCTGCTGCTGAACCAGATTAGTGGTGAGGATTAACCGAGGCTTATCTACTTCGACTCAGCTGAACTCCGGTAACCATCCACCAGATTCTTTCCAACGATTGACGATGTCGCAAAACAATTCCGCTGTTCGTTCTGCATCATAAGCTGCGGAATGTGCTTCGTTGTTGTCAAAAGCAATGCCGGCTTCGGCACAGGCTTTAGCCAATACAGTCTGTCCGAAAGCCAGGCCTGCTAGAGTAGCCGTATCGAAAAATGAAAAGGGGTGGAACGGGTTGCGCTTCATGCCGCAGCGCTCCGCTGCTGCCGCTATGAAGCCAGCGTCGAAGTGTGCATTGTGCCCAACGAGGATTGCTCGTGTGCATTGTTGGTCGCGGATTTCCTTGCGTACAACGTTAAATAGTTGTTCCAGAGCTTCTTCTTCCGCGACGGCTTCTCTAAATGGGTGGTAGGGGTCTATGCCGGTAAAATCCAGTGCCGCTTGTTCGATATTTGCGCCTTCAAAAGGCCGTACATGGTAATTGTAGCTTCGGTGCACCGCCAACTGTCCGTCTTCATCCATACGTACCGTCGTTGCTCCCACTTCAAGCAAGGCATCGGTGCCCGCAATAAAGCCGCCGGTCTCTACGTCTATTATTACGGGAAGAAATCCGCGAAAGCGATCGTTAATTTCGTGTTCGGTTATGGGTTTCACGCGTTGGCTCCGCCGCCATCTACCTGCCACGCTATAGCCTCTGATGCGCGCAACGGCGTTAGCATGGTTGTCCCAAGAGGAATTTCTGTCGGAATCGTCCAGCTTTGTTTTCGCAGAGTAATCGTATCTGTGTTGCGGGGTAGGCAGTAGAAATCTGCTCCGAAGTGGGATGCGAAAGGCTCTAACTTTTCCAGAGAATCGAGTTCGTCAAACACCTCTGCGTAAAACTCGATGGCCGCGTGAGCAGAGTATATTCCGGCGCACCCACAGCTGGTTTCCTTGCTAGCGGTGCTATGGGGAGCGGAATCTGATCCTAAGAAGAATTTAGGGTCGCCCGAGATGGCGGCTGCCTGCAGCGCCTGCTGATGAATGTTACGCTTGAGCACGGGTAAACAATAGAAGTGAGGTCGGATTCCGCCTACTAGCATGTCGTTGCGGTTGAACATTAAATGATGTGGCGTAATAGTCGCGGCGACATTAGTGGCCGCGGCGCTGACAAACTGAACTGCATCGGCGGTAGTGATATGTTCCAGTACAATACGTAGAGATGGAAAGCGCACTGCGATTGGCGCGAGGTGACGGTCAATGAAGGCCTTTTCGCGATCGAAAATGTCTATGTCATGATCAGTGACTTCACCGTGAATTAATAAAGGTAGGTCTACTTTTTCCATAGCGGCGAAGACTGGATAGAGCTTTTCCATTTCAGCTACCCCTGCGGCAGAGTTGGTGGTCGCGCCAGCTGGATACAGTTTGACAGCATGCACACTCGTTGTCGCGGCGGCTAGGCGGACCTCTTCAACAGTGGTCCGGTCGGTCAAATAAAGCACCATCAGCGGTTCGAACTGACGTGGCAGCGTGCTCATGGCTTCTAAGATACGGTTACGATATTCGAGTGCCTGCGCAACCGTCTCAGCCGGAGGCGCGATATTGGGCATGACGATTGCTCGGCCGAAGTAACGCGCTAGGTCTGCGCAGGTGCCTGGCAAAAAAGCACCATCCCTCAGGTGTACATGCCAGTCATCGGGGCGAGTAATAGTTAGTTCGATCATGAGCGACCTTGGATACTAAAATATAAACACCAAGTCTACCATAAAAGAAGCTAGCCCTTTTACCTTCTGGCGCCTTTAAGCTTCTCGGGACTGGGAATTAAGCTGACCCAGCGGTAGAATATCGGCCTCTTTAACTCTAGTTTTGCGGGGCACCGAATGTCAGATGTAAACAAAGTTGTGTTGGCCTATTCCGGCGGTCTGGATACGTCAGTCATCGTGCGCTGGTTACAGGATAATTATGCGTGCGAAGTAGTGACGTTTACAGCCGATATTGGGCAGGGCGAAGAAGTCGAGCCTGCGCGGGCCAAGGCTCAGGCGATGGGCGTTAAAGAAATCTACATTGATGACTTGCGTGAAGAATTTGTGCGGGACTTTGTTTTTCCGATGTTTCGCGCCAATACGATTTATGAAGGAGAGTACTTGCTTGGTACCTCTATTGCGCGTCCGCTGATAGCTAAAAGACTGATTGAAATAGCCAATGAGACCGGTGCCTCTGCAATTTCCCATGGTGCAACGGGCAAGGGTAATGATCAGGTGCGTTTCGAACTTGGTGCTTACGCCTTAAAACCCGGTATAAAAGTTATCGCACCTTGGCGTGAATGGGACCTTGGGTCGCGAGAATCCTTGATGGAGTACTGCGAAAGTCGCAATATTCCAGTGGATTTTTCCACTGCGAAGAAGAAGTCGCCGTATTCTATGGATGCCAATCTTCTGCATATTTCATATGAGGGAGATTTGTTGGAAGACCCTTGGACGGAGCCCGAGGAAAGCATGTGGCGCTGGAGTGTCAGTCCTGAGGGAGCTCCAGACACGGCAACGTTTATCGAATTGGACTTTGAGCGCGGAGATCCGGTGGCAGTTAATGGTGAGGCGATGAGTCCGGCTATTTTGTTGGAGTACCTAAACAAGGCCGGTGGGGCCAATGGCATCGGCCGTGCTGACATTGTAGAAAATCGTTATGTTGGGATGAAAGCGCGTGGATGTTATGAAACACCCGGTGGCACCATCCTGCTAAAGGCGCACAGGGCTATTGAATCTTTGACGCTTGACCGAGAAGTGACCCATCTTAAGGACGAGTTAATGCCGCGCTACGCTAAGCTTATCTACAACGGCTACTGGTGGTCGCCGGAGCGCAAGATGCTGCAGGTTGCTATTGATGATTCGCAGACGGTGGTGAATGGTAAGGTGCGGCTTAAACTTTACAAGGGCAATGTGATTGTCGCCGGCCGCCAGTCTAATAATAGTTTGTTTGACGAGCATATCGCTACCTTTGAAGAGGACGCTGGCGCCTATAATCAAGCGGATGCAGAGGGTTTTATTAAACTCAATGCGCTGCGGATGCGTATTGCTGCGAACAAAGGCCGATCACCCCTATAGTTGTGTCTTAGGGGCAGTCTAGCTTGTGTCTATTCCTGCTTTCGTGCCAGATACACGAGGCGCAGGGACAACCGAGAATGTAGCTTAGAGCCCTTCAGCAAATCTGCCTCGTTTCGCATAACCATTTGAAATGCGTTCAGCGCAACACAAGCCGTTATGAATGATCTCAATCTGCAGGAAAGCCAACCGGTATAACTGATGCTGTGCTATACATTTGGTGTTTCTTGTTCCAGTGTTCATTGACTAACGCTACCGGTACTAGCGCGTTAAAGTGATGGCGCCCAATATCTTAATGAAAGTCATGTGACTGTATGGACAAGTTCTTCAACTCATGAGAGTAATCATACAGAGCGCCGGCGATTACATGGATGACATTATCTTTGGTTTCCACAATCCCGTTCACCAGTAACAGCTTTCCGTTCATTAACGCTTGGCGGAAATGTTGCTGTGTTCGCTTCCACACTACGATATTGCTGTTGCCAGTTTCATCTTCCAGAGTGAGAAATAACACGCCTGATGCTGTCCCTGGGCGCTGGCGACAGGTGACTAGACCTGCAATGCGCACGAAGCGCTTATGTCCAATAGATGCTAGATCGATATGGCGCTTGCAGCGATTGAAAGGAGCACGGTCGCGTAATAAGCTCAACGGATGGGCACGCAAGGTCAGACCGGTCGCACGGTAGTCCGAGAGGACTTCCTGCGCTATCTGTGGCGCGGGTAACTGCACACCATCGTCGAAGTAACTGGCGTTCTGATATTGTTCATCGCGTAATAAAGGTTTGGGTTGTTCTAGTGCCATGATTTGCCACTGAGACTGATGCCGGTGTCCGCTCAGCGATCGTAGAGCATCTGCATCTGCTAGTGCTTCCATGTCGCGTTTATTTAGGTCGGCCCACTGACGCAAATGACTAATCTGACGAAACGGGCTGTGTTGTCGCGCTTCTACTATTCTGTGCGCGCCTTGTCGGCTTAGCCCCTTAACTAAGCGCAAGCCCAGCCGGAGTGCTGGTTGATTTTGTTGTGCAGAACGGCTGTCTAGCAACTGGTTATCCCAGTCGCTATGGTTGACGTCGATAGACAATACGGTGACGCCGTGGCGGCGGGCATCCTGAATTAATTGCGAGGGGTTGTAAAAGCCCATAGGTTGGCTGTTGAGCAGACCTGCGATAAACGCGGCCGGATGATGGCACTTGAGCCATGCGGAAATGTATGCCAGAAGTGCAAAACTGGCGGAGTGTGATTCTGGAAAACCGTAACCCCCAAAGCCCTTGATCTGCTGGAACAGGCGTCGGGCAAAATCCGCATTGTAGCCGCGTTCGATCATACCTTGTGTAAGCTTTTCCTCGAAGGTAAGTAGTTTGCTGTTTCTGCCCCAACTGGTAATGGCGCGGCGTAATTGGTCTGCTTCGCCGCCGGAAAAGCCTGCTGCAACCATCGCAAGTTTGATCACCTGCTCCTGAAAAATAGGGACGCCAAGTGTTCGCTCCAGTACTCCCCTAATGCCGTCATCGGGGTAGGTGACTAACTCTAGGCCCTGTTTTCTTTTTAGATATGGGTGCACCATATCGCCTTGAATAGGACCAGGGCGTACGATGGCGACTTGAATAACTAGGTCGTAGAAACACTCGGGCTTGAGTCGTGGCAGCATTGACATTTGTGCCCGCGATTCGACCTGAAAAACACCAATAGTATCGGCAATTTGTAGCATGCGATAAGTAGATTGATCGTCTCTGGGAATGTCGCTAATTGTTCTAATGGTGGGGCAGTAGCGCTGCACCATCTGTAGGGTTTTGCGAATGGCAGACAGCATGCCTAACGCTAGAATATCTACCTTGAGAAGTCCCAAAGACTCTATATCCTCCTTGTCCCACTGGATGATAGTGCGCTCTGCCATGCTGGCATTCTCCACGGGTACTAGCGTCGAGATAGGGCTGCGTGTGATAACAAAGCCACCAACATGTTGGGATAAATGTCTGGGAAAGCCCAAGATCTGTTGCACCAGTGAATAAAATAGTTCCGCCTGCTGACTGTGGCTGGCTACACCTTGCTCTTCAAATCGTTTGTTGAGATCTTCCGAGCGATCCCACCATGCCATAGATTTCCCCAGGTCTTCGACGAACATCGGGTCCAGTCCTAGTGCCCTGCCCACATCGCGTACCGCGCTGCGTGAGCGGTAGGTGATGACTGTGGCAGCCAATGCGGCGCGCTTGCGAGAGTACTTTTCGTACATATACTGGATCACTTCCTCCCGCCGCTCATGCTCAAAGTCCACGTCTATATCTGGTGGCTCGTCTCGTTCTCTTGATATAAAACGCTCGAACAGTAACGATATTTGCTCAGGTGAGACCTCCGTAATAAATAAGCAGTAGCACACCACGGAGTTGGCGGCTGAGCCGCGGCCTTGGCACAGAATGTCCCGTGAGCGTGCAAAGCGCACGATGTCGTACACAGTAAGGAAATAGTATTCATAGTGCAGTTCCTCTATGAGCGCCAGTTCTTTGTTGATGTTCTGCTGTATCTTTGCCGGAATACCTCGGGGCCAGCGGGCATCTGAGCCTTTTGTCACCAGCTCCCGTAGATATTGATTGGCGTTATAATTCGGTGGCACCACCTCTTCGGGATATTCATAGCGCAACTCATCTAGGCTAAAGTTGCACAGGTTGGCAACGTGTAGGGTTTGCTCTAATAGTGCAGGGGGGTAGAGCCATTGCAATTTGTCGATAGTGCGAAGGTGTTGTTGGCTATTGCTAAGACGTCGCCGTCCCAATTGAGCGATGCTGGTGCCGTGATATAAAGCGGTAAACACATCATGCAGGGGTTTACGCTTAGCGGTATGCATACGCACGTCGCCGCAGGCTAGCATCGGGATGTCTAATTCTTCGGCCAGCTGCTGTAGCTTGAAGTAGCGTTGTATCTCATTATTACCCAGCAGATGATTGACGCCAAGCCACAGACGATCTGTACACAATCGTCTAAGTTGCAGACCATAGGCGCGGCTGCTTTCGTCGTTCATTTGAGGTAGCCAGATTAGGAAACAGCGTTTAAGGTGAAATATTATGTCACGTAGGGTAACGCGGTATTCTCCCTTGGGGCTGCGGCGGCGAGCCATGCTGATCAGGCCTGATAGTTCGCTGTAAGCAGCTCGCGTAGGCACTAGTGCGACCAGTCGAATACCTTCCTCCAGTACCAACTCGCTGCCGATGATGAGTTGGATGCCTGCTTCCTTCGCGGCCACATGGGCTTTGACTACTCCTGCAAAAGAGCATTCGTCCGTGATTGCGAGTGCGCGATAGCCGAGCGCGGCGGCGCGTTCCACCAATTCGTGGGGGTGAGAGGCGCTGCGAAAGAAGCTGTAACAGCTGAGGCAGTGGAGTTCGGCGTAACTTGGCATTATACTGTATAAATATACAGTAATATTGGTTCTGTCAAATAGATTCAACTAAATTTGCTATTGAATTGCCTAACCTTCTACTATTTAAGGGTGGAGTACATGATTAGTTCTTAACGAAGTTCAGTGTACTGACTATTTTGCATGAAAAAAGATGCTCACATATACTCAAGTTCTGTGCGGACTCGTCCAGTGGCTAGACTATTGCCAACCTTATTGCTTCAAATGTTGTGCGCCTTAGCGGTGGAGTCTATGAATTGATTTATTACGCCCTAAAAATCCCGATTACCACCGTTTTTATTGTTCCGATTTCAAAGGTTTTCAAGAGAAACTCTTTTATCGGTGCAGCCGTGGGATTTACTCCTTTCATTTTGGTGTTGGCAATATTTTGGCTATACATTGATGCGGGTGAAGCGGCAAAAGTAAGTGACCTACCACCCGGCATTTTTGGGCTGGTTTTATCCTTCTTAGTGCTATTTCTAACTCTGCCGGTTTCATTGAAACTTGAACTCTATTTTTATTGGGACCATATCAAGATCAATCAGGATCACCACTTCGTCTTAGCTACTAATGCTAGCAGTCTTAAATTATCTTGCGGTAAAGTTATAAACAATGCATAAAAATGCTAGCCCATATTGGCAGACTAATAATGCGTTTAACCAGTATACGCTGCTGGGAATATCCGTTAATGATGCAGGCATCCTCTAACGGTACCTCTTATAATGCCTCAGAGAGTGATAAAACAAGGAGCCATGCTATGTCTATTGATTGCCGCACTCGTCGCCATCTCGATCGAAAAGCACTCGATCGAGATGTGATTTTCGACTCACTGATCCCCGAAGCGTTGTCTCGTAATGCGGAACTTGCTGCTCGCGGTTTGTGTTACAAAAATCTGCCAGCCCTCACTCTCAGCGTCGGTAACCGAGCTGTTACCTTATGCGAACGACGCGGCGCATTACGAATTGAAGCTGGACATGCATCCGACAGCGTGACGGCAAAACTTGACTATGATGCTCTTTCGGATCTTGTTCAGGATTGGTCGACAACAATGGGACTGGCGATGAATTCGCGTGTCAAGATAAGTCAGGGCAGCTTTGAGCATTGGATTGGCTGGGAACCGTTGCTCCGCACACTATTTGATGGTCGCCCCGTTCATGAAGCTGGTGCCATTACGGTGACCGATCGAGACGGTAAAGATCTTGACCTTACTCGAGCGTTCGACCGCGACGATGATCGCGATGAGATCTCTCACTTTCTTCATCAAGCAGGATTTTTACATTTACGTAGTGTGTTTACAGAAGCGGAGATGGCCGCCGTATCGGCTGACCTCGATGTTGCTCTTGAGCGCGCGCGCCCTGAGGACGGTGCATCGTGGTGGGCGGGGGATTCCAACGGTGTGCAGCAGGCAGTACGTGTGTTGTTTTTCCAAGAGCAATCTGCTGCGCTGCGCACACTGCTTCAGGACGATCGGCTATCGTGGCTTGCCACGATCACAGGGGACAATCTGTGCGGTAGCGTTAACGGTTCTGGCTGGCTAGGCGCCGAAGGTTTGATCAAGCCACTCGACATCAAAACCGGTCTCTCTGATCTTCCGTGGCATAAGGACTGTGGACAAGGACAACACTCTTACCATTGTAATGGTCTTTCGATCGGTATTTCTATTACCGGCGCGGACGAGCGCAGCGGTGCGCTCGGCGTTATACCAGGCTCTCATCGTGCCAATGTTCAGACCGCAGGCAAAGACGACAGTCTCGATTTGCCGGTGGTAAAGCTGGCCACGCGGACGGGTGACTTAACAGTGCATTGCAGTGATACGCTTCATCGTGCGTATCCGCCCATCGCGCGCCCACGAAAGGTTGTCTATACAGGCTTTCGGCAGCCACTTATGGAGGGTGACTTGCTCGAACAGGTCTCCGTTAAGGAGCAGCGTGCAGATCGTGCACAGCTGACTAGTGTGCAGGATCGTATTGCAGACGCCGGAGCTTGAGGAAATGAATTCTTCATGCATACATCCGAAAGTTTCAGTTTTCCAAGAATCAGGACTGTAGAATATGCCAAAGGCAAGTGAGATTAAGAAAGGAGCGGCGGTCGATTATAACGGTAAAACCTATCTGGTAAGCGATATTGAGCGTTCGGTTCCTCAAGGTCGTGCCGGGGGCAGTATTTACCGTATGCGGATGTATGAAGTAGCCACGCAGCATAAAATTGACGAGACGTTTAAGGATTCAGATATTTTGAACTTAGCTGACCTTATAAGAAAGCCGGTCATACTGTCCTATGTCGATGGCAATGAGTATATCTTTATGGATACCGGTGATTACACACCATATAGCCTTAATAAAGAGTCCATCGCCGATCAAGCTCTCTTTATTAACGAGACTACATCTGGTGTTCATGTGATTATGGTTGACGACCTTCCTGTGGCACTTGATTTGCCGTCCAATGTTGAGCTTGAAGTCATTGATACTGCCCCATCAATTAAGGGCGGCTCTGCAGCGTCAAGAACGAAACCTGCTCTTCTTTCTACCTCCTTGACGGTGCAGGTCCCGGAGCATATTTCTGTGGGCGATAAAATAAAAATAAGTGTGGAAGAGCGTAAGTTTCTATCTCGAGCAGACGCGAAATAGGTTCTTACAAAGTAATATGGATGATAATGGCCCGACTAAATATCGATTTAATATGCCCTTCTGTTCGAGTTTTTATTTCAGTTGGACACACGGTATACACGCAGATCCCTAGGAATCGTTAGCCTATAGGGTAATAGGCGTACGACATTATCATCGCGCTTGTTGTTATTGCTTGTGCAAATTTAACGTTTCTGCCGTATCGGCGCGAACACGCGCAGACAGTGTTGCATCACTTTTTAAGTCGAAGCCATAAGAAGGAATCATTTCTTGTAATTTCGGTGCCCAATGGCCGACGAGTTGCTCGTGGAAGCAATTTTCTAGCATGTGGACCATGATCGAGACTGCGGTGGACGCTCCGGGCGATGCCCCCAGCACAGCCACTATTGAAGAGTCAGCAGAGTGTACTATTTCGGTTCCGAACTCGAGCTTTCCAGTGTGCGCTTTGTCCTTTCGAATGATCTGCACACGTTGGCCCGCGACTACAACTTCCCAGTCTGCGACATTCGTCTGAGGATAGAACTCACGCAGAGAGTCGTAGCGATGGGAGGCGCTTTGTAAGACCTGCCCGACGAGATATTCCTCTAGCGGAAAGTTGTCACGTGCTACTGCGAGTAGCGGCAGAATATTGTTCAACCGCACGGACTTTGGTAGATCAAAGAGCGAGCCGTTTTTGAGGAACCGGGTCGAGAATCCTGCATATGGCCCGAACAGCAGCCAGCGCTTTTCATCTATGATGCGGGTGTCGAGGTGCGGTACTGACATCGGAGGAGAGCCCTTCGCTGCCAAGCCATAGACTTTGGCGCTGTGGCGATCAGCCACTTCCGCATTGCCGCAGCGCAGCCAAAGCCCGCTCACTGGGAAGCCGGCATAACCTTTAGATTCTGGGATGCCTGACTTCTGCAACAGAGGGAGGGCGCCCCCGCCTGCTCCAAGGAAAACGTATTTTGCATTTATGATACGCCGTGCACCCGTCTTTTCGTTCTTAATGAAAAGCCGCCATCCTCCGTCTGCTCGTCGCTCTAGATCGACAACGGACTCTGAGAAGCTAGCGACGAAATCCTCCTGAGTTTGAAGATAGGCCAACAGGCTGGAAGTGAGGGCGCCATAGTTGACGTCAGTGCCTGTTACGGTGCGAGTTGCGGCTATCCTTTGTTGAGGGTCGCGTCCTTCCATGATTAGGGGCGTCCACTCCGCAATTTTCGCATGGTCTTCAGAATATTCTTGGCCGCGATAGCAATGGTGGCTGCTCATTGCGGCATGACGCTTCTTGAGAAATGCTTGGTTTTCTTCGCCGATAACAAAGCTCATATGAGGCACGGGCTGGATAAACTCGTTGGGCCTTGGTATTGCACCCTTTTTGACCAGATATGACCAGAATTGCAATGACATATCAAATTCGACATTGACGTCTAGCGCCCTTGCAATGTCGATACTGCCATCGGTACCCATTGGCGTGTAATTCAATTCACAGTTAGCCGCATGCCCCGTGCCGGCATTGTTCCATGCACCTGAGCTTTCTTGCGCTTCGCCAGGCAGTTGTTCGATAATCTCAATCTTTAAGTGGGGCTGTAACTCTTTTAAAAAAACGCCAAGAGTGGTGCTCATTATGCCAGCGCCGACTAAGGCAACATCGATCTCTTCTTCAGCTATGTTGTTATTCATTAGCCTTTCTCCCTAGTGCTCTCATAATGTGAATTGTTTGAATCGTATAAAATCTACAGAGTCATTTCAAAGGCTTAAAGGGTACACGGGCATCTGGCGCCAGCACGATATAAACACGGCGCCAAGGTTGATCGTCGACGATTCTCCAAGAATGACCGCCGCCGACAGTATCCTCTGCTAGCAGTATATCGCCAGGCGCGAGTTGAAAATGCTGTCCCTCTCGTGTCTCGAAGTCTAAGGTTCCGCTAAGCGTTATAACAAGCTGCCGCACCGGGGCCGTATGCCATGCAAGCGTGCCTCCGGGTTTTGTCTCACGAAAAGACGTCGTTGTAACCAGCGAGTCGTCACTGAAAAGATCGCCGCCAGTCGCGGGACCGAGGTCAATCATGCCCTCTTCAAACTGTGAGTTCTCATTGTTGTCAGTCCATATTCTCACGCATCGGAACATTGGGCTCTCCTCCTTGCCTGTAGGATTGTCTCGCTGTGTTCATTTGGGCCAACCATTAAAGCACCTTTTGCTTACTGGGCTTCTATTGGCGTGGATCGCTATTGTATGACTTAGGCTGAAACTTGGCCATACTATTCGTTATTCCGCGAAATTATCGAGTTTTTTTATCGTTGAATCGGTGATTATCTTCCAGGTTGGCGCATTGTTCGTGTCGATTTCAGCCTTACAGTAAATAAATTTCTTGTCAGTCAATACGTGATCTCTAGGCAAAACCTTTGGTCGGGAGCGAGCAGCATTAGTGACGGTGGTTTTCGACGCCGGAATATGAAACCTCACGCGTTAAATGATAAGATACAGGAGCGCGCGTTAGGTTCAACGGTTCTAGATGTTACACTTTTGATAAGTGAGAGGCCTGTAATGGAAAAAATATATCTGCCTTATATTGTTTTGGTTGCTTGCCTCAGTGGGTGCTCTGTAAGTGACACCGTCAACTCTGACAGTAACAATATGTTGGGCTCAGATACGGATGTCCATGGCTGCATTGGTTCGGCGGGTTATTTGTGGTGCGACCGGTCTAGAAAATGTGAACGGCCATGGGAGCTAGCTGAAAGCGAAGGCTTTGACAATAATGCTGAGCAGTTCGACGAATACTGTAAGGGTTAAGGGGTGACAGTTTCACTGACACACCTTGCATTGCATGTGAGAGATTTGGATGCGTGCGTAGATTTTTACATGTCGTATGCTGACATGCAGTTGGTTCATGATCGGGTTTCGGGTAGTAAGCGTGTGGTGTGGCTTGGCGAGAAGGAAAAAGAAAAAAATTTTATATTAGTGCTGATACCAGGTGGCGTCGAAAGAGTACAATCGGCTGAGGATTTTTCTCATCTTGGATTTGCCATGGCGACTCGAGGTGCCGTAGATGCTGTTGCTGAGCGAGCAAAAATAGCAGGAATTTTAGAGTGGGCACCCAGACAAGAGCCGTATCCTGTCGGCTATTATTGTGGTATTCGAGACCCTGATGGTAATTTCATAGAATTTAGCTATGGACAACCTTTAGGCCCCGGTGCAGCGTTATAGTTTTTGAGCGCTAAACTTTGAATCAGTCTAATGCTAATGAGAGTGCCACTGAATTCTATGCTGCAGCACGACAGAGCGATGGCTTTTGATTGATGGAATCTCTGATAGAACAAGTTGTAGGTTGCCCTTACTGCGGAGAATCGATCAGTGTCCTGATAGACCATCAAGAGGCTGGTCACCAGTACATTGAAGATTGCCAAGTATGCTGCAGGCCAATCGTGTTTTGTGTGCTTGTTGATAGCATGGGTCATCTTTCTGTCGCGGTGTATGATGAAAATGAGGCGGTGTAATAGGGGCTGACCTCGATGATTTATTCGCTTATGGCAGTATCGCTGCGTTGGGCACATGAGGCTGTACTTGTTAAGAGCGATATCTGCGGTACTTTAAGTTTAAATGGTTGATGTTGATAAGACGCGTGTAGAGATAAGGTTTTTATGAAACTAATAATTAGAAACCTTGACCGCAGTATCACCGAAGCTGAAATAAAAACAATTTTTGAAGAGTTTGGAACTGTTCAATCCTGTGATCTTGTTATGGATAAAGCTTTGGGAGTGTCGAAGGGTTTTTGTTTTGTACAGATGCCAAAGGCAGGACAAGCAAAAGTTGCTATGAAGGCCATTAACAACAAGAGTATCGGAAGCAGCAAGGTTCGAGTGAAGAGAGCAGAGTATCGCCCGCCATAAGTGTATAATGTAATTAAGACGTTTTGAGGATACAGCTTAATACGCGCTGTTATGACCTGCTGTGCGGAATCATCGGCGGATACAGTGTAAAGTATTCGGAGATTTTGCTCGCAAGGGCGAATTTTCTTTCTGGACAGTATTAAATTGCACCAAGAGGTAGTTGATGAGGATGCACGGCATAATCGCGTTATTGTTGCTAAGTGCGTTTAATAGTTCTGCGCATGCTCAGATTATTTTAGAGTCATCAACCACATGGGAAGGAGGCGCGATTGTTTATCCGAGAGGTAAGCCTAAAATAACGTCGGTAATACTCAAAGTCAGGGAGGGGGAAGTCACGGATTTCCACTGCCATCCCGTTCCGACGCTAGGCTATATTCTCCAAGGGAGTCTTGAGGTCGAAACAAAAACAGGAAAGAAGGCGACATTTAATGAAGGCGACGCGGTGGTCGAGGTTTTGGGGACTGTCCACCGCGCAACGGCCATTGGGGGGCCGGCTGAGGCTGTTGTGTTTTACGTGGGAGAAAACTCGATACCCAATACTATTTTGGTGGAAAATGATCCGGAATTTACACATTGTGATCCATAATATGGTTCATAGGTTTCGACTTTTTAGCACGGATTTTTTTGATCGAACACGGTTCAGCGTTTCCCATGAACGTGCTATTCAACTCTAGATGCTGTAACTAAGGTGTTACAATATTAAATGAGGTGGGTGGTTGATCTAGCAAAGCGAAGAACTTTGCTAGCCCCAGTTTGCTACCCTCAATAGAGATTTCGTCTGAAAACAAAACCTCGCTTGGACCTGCGCCACCCGTCAGCATCTTTACAAAGAGTGGATGTGTTATGTGAATAGTAGCGTCCGCATCGGGTGAAAGACTACCCTTGCGCTGATGGAGGACCGCATTTTCCAACTCTAAGACATAGTTCTCGTTCAGGTCGGTAAAGTTAATATTTAAAACGAAGGTTTTGCCGTTTGCCCTAGGGCCGTTAAGCATCACTGCCATAGCCTCAAAAAATTGATCGACAGGAGTCTGGTCTATCAGGTCAATAGCGTTAGAGAGGTCAAGGCCTTCAGTTGGAGTTCCCTGGCGCAGTTCTAGGGCACCGGTTAGATAGACATCACGCCAGGGCCCTGACTCAGCCATGTAGGCCATCTGATCATACGTTTGTGCCAACAAATCCTTGGCCGCTTCATGGTCCGGTTCTGCAAACACTAGATGGTTGAGTAACTCCGCGACCCAACGATATTCACCCTTGGCGAAGTCTTTTCTGGCCTCAATCATGATGGCGTCACTGCCGCCCATCATGGCCACATAGCGCTCTGCTGACATTTGTGCTGGCAAAGGATCGAGGTTGGCGGGGTTGCCGTCATACCAGCCAAAATACATCTGATATACGGCTTTTGCGTTGTGCTTTAACGTGCCATAGTAGCCGCGATTGGAAAAGTTACTCCGCAAACTGTCGGGCATTTCCAATAAATCGGCGATCTCTCTCGGCGTGTGACCGTTGGCAGCAAGGCGTAACGTCTGATCGTGAATGTATCGGTACATATCGCGCTGCTTTTTTAAAAAATCGACGATTTCCTCATTGCCCCATAGCGGCCAGTGATGACTCGCGAAATACACTTCCGTATCCGGAAATAATTCGATGGCTTCGTTGATATAGTGGCTCCACTTTCGAGCATCACGCACTTTGGCGCCACGCAAAGTATAGAGATTATGCATGTTACGAGATACCACTTCAGCGCCGCAGAAGGCTTTCAATTTCGGCAGATAAAATGTCAGTTCAGCCGGCGCCTCGGAGCCTGCCGCATTTTGGAAAATGAACTCAACTCCGTCAATGACGATCGACTCTCCTGTGGTATCAATAATATGCGTAGGCTCAGCTATGCCTGGGCTGCCAAAGGCAGGGCCTTTCCCTAATCCAGAGCCAATGTGGCCTTGTTCAGAGCGCTCTAGTTGGCTGCCGTACATGTACATAGAGCGCCGGCTCATGGTACTGCCCGCGATAACGTTTTCGCTGGTAGCCTCCTCCATAAAGCCTGCGGGAGCAAAAATTTCTATGTCATTTCCCGCGTCTAGAACCGACAGTACCCCGCCGAAGTGGTCTATGTGAGAGTGAGTAAAAATGACTGCTGAAACGGGCTGGTTTCCTAGGTGCTCCCGGGCAAAAGCAATTGCGGCTGCGGCAGTTTCTTTGGAAGTGAGAGGATCCACTATGATCCACCCGGTTTGTCCCTCTATGATGGTCATATTAGAGAGATCGAAACCACGTAATTGGTATACGCCGTTAGTAACCTCAAACAGCCCGTGATTATTATTCAGTGTTGCCTGCCGCCACAGGCTAGGATTAACAGTATCCGGCGCATCCCCTTGTATAAAATTGTAGGAAGGCATATCCCAGACCACGGCGTTGTCGGGCCCGGGTGTCTCAAGCGCTATTGGTGATGCGATGAGACCTCGCTTTGCATCTTCGAAGTCCTTCCGATCGTCGAAATCTAACTCTTCAAGGACTTCATTATTCGTGGCAATCGTGGCATTAGTTGCAGGCGTATTTCCTTGAGATCCTATTGTAGTATCCATAGATTTTTTCGCCTCGCACGCCAATAGCAAGGCGACTAAAGGCAAAACCAGAAACCCCTTATGAAATCTTAATAACTGAGTCATGGGGTCTCTCCTAGTTTGGCTTTCGATGTTGCAGTGAAGAGCAGGCATACTACTGTAAAATGGACGTTTTGTCTGCGCAAAAGCAGAGGGCACTAAATTCGGTACCAAGTGATTACGACACTATAGCGCTACGATTTTTCGTCAAGTCGTATACTGCGCTTATGGTGCAGCCCATTATGGTATGCTGCTAACGTCAAAGTGATATTCAAGAGCTGTATCGACATGAAAATATCTCTCTTCGGTGATACTGGTTAGTTGGGAAGGCAGTGCGTCGACCAATGTTTACAGACAGGCCACGACGTGATGATACGTGGCGAGGTTGAGCGCCAATTGTGCAATACTAGCTTCGTTGTCAAATAATTATTTTAAAAAAATAAGGCCGGGCAGTGTGTTGGTCTTAAGAATGTTAGTGCAATGGAGGCATGTGATATTCCGCCGCACGATGGGAGGACTGGCGATTTTGTGCTGATGTTGGCCGAGGTGCGATAGAGCATAACTTGTGTGGGCTCGCGGGATTGAATATTTTTTGGGCGATCTATTTGTCTCGCCTCTCTGGGCTGATATCTGTCAATGTAGAATTTTGAATAGCATATCGTCGCAGAAAAGATGTTTGCTTGCAGTATAGGAGAAATTGATGTCTGAAAAATTTGAAAAGCTTGGGCATTCCCATAAAGTGTTTATCCGGCAGCAGCATCTGTACTTCGTGGGTACGGCGGGTGCAGAGGGTTTTGTTAATGTGTCGCCCAAAGGCATGGACAGTTTTCGTATCCTTAACGATTCTACTGTTGCGTGGTTAAACCTGACTGGCAGTGGCAACGAGACCGCCGCACATGTTCTGGAGAACAACAGGATGACGATTATGTTCTGTTCTTTTGAAAAGCAGCCGCTAATTCTTCGCCTTTACGGACATGCGGCTGCGGTGCATCCGCGTGATAAGCGCTGGCAAGAATTAGCTGGGCAGTTTCCTCCCTACACCGGAGCTCGTCAGATTTTTTCTTTAGATATTGCGTTAGTGCAGACCTCCTGCGGTTACGCTGTGCCCTACTTCAGGTTAGAGGGAGAGAGACCAACCCTAACTAAGTGGGCCGACAAGCACGGCGAATCAGGCATATCTGAGTATTGGAAAGAAAACAATACTGAGAGCATGAACGGTAAAGACACCGGAATATTGGACAGGTGATTAACTATTGCTTCGTTATGAGGACTAAGCAATAAAAACCAAGTAACGATTGCCTTTTTTAAGGATGTGTAGATGCGAGTTTACCAATTCAAGCAACACTGTGCTTGGCCCTTGAGACCGGAAAAGGTCTGCCTGGTCATTTTTTTTTACTTTGTTTGCACTTTTAGTCCAAAGATCCTTGCCGATATCGGCGACGGTCCACGCGCTTACTTTCCACCGCCAATTAATACGAATGTGTTTACAGTATATGGCATGCAGATTTCTGGAAATTCTATGTTCAACTCTGACATAGTCGTGCCCAACGTTGACTTAGATGTAGATTTATTAGTTGCCCAATACACACGCACCATGGCGATTGCGGATCGCTATGTCTCAGTCACGGCGGTGCAGCCTGCAGGTCGTTTAACGTCCACATTATCGTTGAACAATGCGCCACAGGTTAACAGACGGACAGAGTCAGAGGGGATAGCGGATACGCAGTTGCTGCTCACGGCTGGGCTATACAACTTGCCACCGCTTACCGTGGCGACCTATGGAGACTATAAGCCAGATTTTGCGGTAGGAGGTTTAGTCAGGCTGACCTTGCCGACGGGTCAGTACAATGAGGACAAATCGGCAAACTTAGGCGGCAATCGCTACTCCCTGCAATTGGGGAGCCCGATTACCTTTGGTTTTGGTGAAAGTTTTCTGGATCCTAATTTAACCACGCTTGATTTACTGCCCAGCATAACGTTCTTCAGCGAAAACGATGATCCTTTTAATGCGAATAAAATCAGCCAAAAACCGTTAATGAAGTTGGAGGGGCATATCACACACAATTTCAGTCCAGCAGTATGGGCCTCTATTGACGGCATATATTGCTATGGAGGTGAAACGAAAACCAACGGGCAATCAAACGATAATTTACAGAGGTCACTGAATATGGCCGCTACCGTAGGCCTGCAGTTCTCAAAGACACTGGGTTTGAAGCTCACTTATGGAGAGACCATTAAGCGAAACGATGATGGATTAGACGGCGAATTTACGCGCCTGACCTTAGTATATACTCAACTTTAGTTGACGCAGTTAGGTTACAGATTTGAGAGCTTTTAAAATTTTATCGGGCTAGGAAAGCCGCAAAATTGTTACGGGTTGCAGCGATCGATGGGGTTGATGCAGTCTATGTCATTAACAAGGGCTTTAAGGATGGCGATGATACGCAGAATCGCGAGCGTTAGTTCCCTATGATGCCCATCGCTTCGGCGTTGATATTGATGGGCAGGTACTGTAACTGGATTGCTGGCAGTCGTTTTCCCGCTGCTCTAACATTTCTTGTTTGATGATCACAGCCGCCCGCTCTTAAACAACATGTGCAAGTGTTCGCGCGTTAGATCGAATAGCGTGGGTCGGCGGTAAATGACTAATAATCATAAAGTCGGGCACTAGCAGAGGGTTTTCTGGTAAATACGGTTGCAGCTTATCCATCCACTGCTTTAGAGCCGGTATCTCGGCAATTTTTAAGTCCTGCTCGATACCCACCATGTGGTTGAACACTAATTGTGGGAAAATGGCGAAGTCGACCAGTGAAGGCTGCTCTAGGCCGCCAAAGAAGGGCCCTTCTTGCAGGTGTCGCAGCAACTCCATTCCTACCCGCAATTGCATATCGGATAGTAATTCGGTTTGGTCAATATCGCATAGCATGTGCTTGATGAATGGTGCCATCTTTAGCAACTCCGGCCAGGCGTTACGGATCTCATCTGACAACGGTGTCTGGCTACTGACTATCGATGCAAGGCGCCAGGCGGTCTGCCTAAATCTGGCAGTCATTTCACC
>PKDD01000120.1 GCA_002862465.1 Haliea sp. | reverse complement strand
ACGATTTCGCTATCGCTTGATTTAGCGTATAGCATACGGTAATGTCTCAAAAACGCACTGTCAAGCGCTTCTAACCTCGTCGCCCCCTATATTGAGGATGCTAAAAATGGTCACTACAAAACGCACGTTTTGTTCTCTATGTGAATCTTTCTGCGGTCTGGAGGTGGACGTAGAAAATAACAAGATTGTCGACATACGGCCAGACAACGACCATGTTGTTAGCCGAGGTTATGCGTGCGTTAAGGGTACCAAATTTGATTCGGTGCAACACAGCCCAGATCGCATAACAGAACCACAAAAACGTGTCGGCAATAAATGGCAGTCTATTAGCTGGGATCAGGCTCTCACAGAAATTGCCGATAAAATGGCAGAGCTTAAACATGACCACGGCGCGCAATCGGTCAGTCACTTTGTCGGCGCTCCCGGTGGCGCAAATTTATTGGCACCGGTATTCAGAGGCGAACTCTACAAAGGACTGGGTTCAAATCGCATGTACGGTACGGGCACCTGCGACACCATGAATAAATTCCGCGTCAACGGCGACATGTATGGCTCACCAATGCGGTTGGCCTATCCTGATGTCGATCATACTGATTTTATGATGGTGCTCGGAGCGAATCCTCTTATCTCTGGTAATACCCTGTACCATTTGCCCCGCTCACGTGAACGCTTCGGCGATGTTATTGAACGCGGAGGGCGAGTCGTATTTATTAATCCCCGAAGAATTGAGAGCGCAGGTAACGCCGAACACCTATTTATTCGCCCCGATACCGACGTCTACTTTTTGGCGGCTTTCTGCAATGAAATTATTCAGCGCGATGCGGTGGCGCATGAGCGAATTGACAGGACTATGAAGAACTTCAATGCACTAAAACAGACCGTATCGCCATGGACGCCGGAGCGACAGGCAAAGGTGACAGGTATTTCCGCGTCTGCCCTGAGAGACCTCGTAGACAGCTATGTGAGTGCTGGCGCTGCGGCACTGAATATGGCGACCGGCGTTAATCAGGGTCGCAGCGGCACACTGTGCTATTGGCTGCTGGAGTCGATCAGTGCTATTTCCGGTAATTTTGACCGCAAAGGCGGTAATTTGATCGGCGAGGGTATTATTGATTTTGCAAGTCAAGCAAAAGACGACCCTCAAATGAATTTGGGATTTCACCGTGAAGATGATCTTCCTACTGTCAGCGGACAACAGGCTGCCGGTATGGTCGCCGATGATATTCTCAATGGCTATGTGCGAGGTATGATTGTTGAGGCATCAAACCCTTTGCTCGCATGTGGCAATCCGGACGGACGTTTGCAGCGAGCTATGGGCGAATTAGAGTTGCTGGTTAGCGTAGATTTATTTCGCAATGAAACTGGTAATCTGGCGCACTATATTTTACCCGCAACCACTTGGATGGAGCGTAGCGGTATGCCCTATGCTCTACAGTCGTTTGTCGGCTGTACAGCAACCCCCTATTTGTATGCATCAGGACCTGCATTGGAGCCGCCTCCCGGAGTGCGACATGAGTGGTGGATCTATGTGCGCTTGGCTGACAAGCTGGGTGTCACGCTTTTCAATAATAAAATTATGAGTGGATTTCTCAAGCTGGCGGCAAAGTTGGCTTATACGCCGTTTGAGTTTATCAAAGTGCCGGAGCTGATGATCAACGGAATGCTGAAAAAGGCAGGCCAACCGGGTCTTAAAAGTATGCTGAAAAGCCACCCACATGGTATTCGTCTTCCTGACAATGAGGGCGATAATTTTCTCGGTACTGACAGGGTGTTAACAGAAGACGGTCTAGTTGATCTTGCGCCAACCCCTTACGTCGAACGATTTAACCATGCGATTGAGGGTTTATATCAAGAAGAGTTAAACGGCTTGGGAAAAATGAAATTGATTGGCAAACGAGAGGTAAAACGCATGAACAGTTCTTCTGCAAACTCACCCCGGCTAGTGAAGGACAGCACCAACTATGCTTATCTTAGCATTCAAGATGCCGATCGAATTGGTGTCAACGCCTCGGAACTTGTCGATGTCACATCAGCGTTTGGAACAATAACGATTCCTGCAAAAATTACTGATGAAATGATGCCGGGTACCGTGGCCATCCCGCAGTGCTGGGGGCACAGTAGTGCAGATGGTTTGAGACATGCACAGGCGCACCCCGGAGTAAACTCAAACTTGCTCGCAGGCGACGGTCGCGACAACATTGAAGAACTGTCGGGAATGTCTCATTTGTCAGGTATCATCGTTGATGTTGTAAAATCCGGCTATACCGATGACAACATCGCGCGTCAGCGCTAGTTAAGATCTGTCAACGTTGACCTCCAATAACTTTGTTCATGGTTTGGATCCTTTGGTGGCTCATTACCTGATGCCTCGCGCTGAAGATGGTTTAGTAGTCAACAAGCATCCGTCACCTTAATTGAGATTAGCCCGATATCGAGTAACATGGTGCTTGATTGCAGGGTTTCTTCACAATTGGGATGATTATGGACAGTCAAATAGCCGAGTTACTTATCGATATCGAGGCGCAGCTGCGTCAACTCGGTCAGTGGGAAAAAATACCTCCTGAGGCCGATGCTCTCGCTTCAACTCAGCCTTTTTGCGTTGATACGTTGCGCCTGCCACAGTGGCTGCAGTTTGTTTTTTTACCCACCCTTTACCTAATGCTGGAGGAAGCGCAAGAGCTGCCTCATGGCTGTGGTATTGCGCCGATGGCAGAAGAATATTTCCGTGGAACCGGACTGTTTAGCAGTGAATTAGTGGCCACTTTAGTCAAGGTAGATGAGTTGTTATCCTAACGGGTATTGCGGGACGATAGCGTATCGCGCTGGTATTGCGCCATAGCTGACCTCTCTGCTGAATTATGATAACGTGAAAGCTCAAACTACAATAATATGCGAACCCTAATATGCAAACGAAAAACAGCATTCACCCTTTACGTGCATTGTCATTAAGACATTCGCGGCGGTTGATCTTGCTCCAAATACTATTAGCAGGTCTTGTCTGTGTGCCTTTCTGGGTGCAAGCCGGTGGCGCGGTTGTGGGACAGAAAGCGCCTGCCGTGAGTTTGCCCGCGTTGTCTGGTGGCGAAGATATAAGTTTGGAGTCCCTGCGTGGTAGCGTTGTCTATTTAGACTTCTGGGCATCTTGGTGCGGTCCCTGCCGCGTTTCCTTTCCCATTCTTGAACAACTCGCAATTGAGTTTGGGCCTCAGGGTTTTGACGTCCTCGCTATCAACGTCGATGAAGTAGAAGCGGACGCTCAGCAATTTTTGTCTGATATTCCAGTGAGCTATCTTGTGGTCCGAGACGGTGAGGGCGTTTCGCCGCAAGCCTATGGAATTATGGGGATGCCTACAGGTTATCTTATCGATCGACAAGGCGTGGTGCGCGAGATTCACCAGGGTTTTCGAAAAAGTGACGGCGAGCAATTGCGAGCCGAAATTGTGATGCTGCTAAAGGAATAAAAAATTTGAAATATCTGACCGGACTTTTACTTCCCTTGATGTTGTGCGGCTGCGAAACAGTGCAGCCTTGGGAGCGTGGTATTCTCTCTAAAGACGAGATGCAGTGGCAGCCCAACGTGATGGAGACGCGCCTGCGTAATCAGGTTTATGCGAGCAAGGAAGCATCGTCAGGCGGTACCGGAGCCGCTGGCGGTGGCTGTGGGTGCAACTGATGGCATCATCGACTCACGAAGAGCGCAACAAGACACTTGCCGCACTAACCTCAAGTGCGCTGTTGCTGCCGGCTTATAACGTCGCTGTGGCAGATGCGCCTCCGGATTTTACAGAAATAGGCATGCGTTACAGTAAATATACCGAAGATGATCTACCGGCTAAAAAGGTCTTCGGGGGTCGCAGCCAAAGAATGGATGTTGATGTCGCGCAGTTCCATCTATTGGCCCCTGTGTCAGATGATTGGTCCGTCGCTGTAGACGTCGGCTGGGAGGACCTGAGCGGCGCCTCACCATGGTTCGTTGGCGAAAGTCTTGCGGACGATGGCGATCCAAAGGTTGCTATGAGTGGAGCCAGTATCGAGGATACGCGGACGGAAGTAAGCGTTACTACCCGTTACTATTTTGACACTGGTACTGCTGGAATTAACTATACATATTCCGATGAGGACGATTATGAATCTAATGCGCTGAGTTTAGATGGTTCGCTCAATAGTGACGATGGGTTGACGACTTATAGCGCGTCAGTCAGTGCATCCGATGATGATATTACTCCGACTCAGGGCAACTATCCGACTAATACGTTGGCAGCCACTAAGGACATACGTTCTGCTTGGATTGGCGTATCACGTATTATTAGTAAGCGGGCACTTATGCGTTTTGGGCTTAGTTATACCTACCGAGACGGTTACCTCACTGACCCATACAAGTATAAGGATAACCGTCCGGATGAGCGCAAGGAGTGGACCGCAAGCGTAGGATATCGTCAGTTTTTTGTTGAGCAAAATGCTGCACTGCATGTGGATTATCGATATTTTGATGATGACTGGGACATCGCATCACAGACTCTTGACGTCGCATGGATTCAGAATGTTGGGCAAGACATAACCGTTGCGCCGTTCATCCGATACTATACCCAAGACAGGGCAAAATTCTTTTCCGTAGTGGTAAACGATGATGACGACAATAATTATTTTTCAGACGATTATCGGTTGTCTGCGTTTGGGGCTTTCTCTTACGGTTTGAGACTTAACTACGAGATCGGTAACTGGTCTATTAATGCAGATGCAGAGCGTTATCAAACAGACGAGAGTTGGGGTCTATACAGCGGCGAGGAATCTCCGGCACTTGTCGATAGTTGGCGCTATGGCGTTGGGCTGAGCTACGTCTTTAAATAAAGGCTGAGCGTCGATGGTGCGCATCGAACATAGCTTTAAAGCAATGGGCGGCCCCTGTTGTCTGCGTATAAATGTAGGTGATGAGGCAGTGGCTGACTCGGCGGTTAAAGCGGTTGTCGCAGAGGTTTCTCGTCTCGAAATGAAATACAGCCGTTACCTCGATGGCTCTTTGACTAGCCGAATCAATAGCGCCGCTGGCGCTGGGGTGCCGGTATCGATTGATCCAGAAACATCAGCCTTGCTGGGCTATGCCGATACTGCATGGCGTGAGAGTGGTGGTTTGTTTGATCTGACATCTGGTGTGCTTCGCTTGGCGTGGGATTTCAAGTCCGGTCGTTGCCCTGATGAGTTAGAGATTGAGGCCTTGCTGCCGTTAGTGGGGTGGGATATGGTGCAGCGGGATCAGGGTAGTGTGTATCTGCCCAAAGTAGGCATGGAACTGGATTTTGGCGGCTGCGTGAAAGAGTATGCTGCTGACAGTGCTGCGATGCAATTACGACGTCACGGGGTTACGTCCGCTTTGATCGATCTAGCAGGTGATATGGTCGCTCTTGGCCGTCCTCAAGGGGCCACCCGTGAGACTTCAGGTTGGCCGATAGGTATTCGGCACCCGGTAGAAAAAGACCATGCGATGGCTGGTGTGTACCTACCTGAAGGCGGGTTGGCTAGTAGTGGTGACTACGAGCGTTGTTTGCACTTGGACGGAAAACGTTACGGCCATATTTTGCATCCGCGCACAGGTTGGCCTGTGCAGGGTCTCGTCGCTGTTAGTGTCTTGGCGGAACAGTGTCTTGTAGCCGGCAGTTCGGCAACTATTGCCATGTTAAAGCCTGCGGACGAGGCGTTGGATTGGCTGCATAACTTGGGTTTACCGTGGTTTGCGATAGACGCGGATCTCAACTGTCATGGTAGTCTGATGGCTTCACAGCACGTAAGCGGAGAGTAAGACTTAACGGATTATGTGCGTCCAGAGCGCTCCGCCTCTAATGTAAGATGCGATCGGCTTGTATTTCGATCTGTAAATCCTTGGTTCGATCCGAAGCGGCTGTCTCCTTCTGTTGAATATGGTTGCGTAGACGGCCGACTACGCTGGTCATGACATCAATAGTCTGACTGAGCTGGTCTAGTGCTATGAGGATAGCCTCTGTTTCGGGAGATTTTTTATCATTATGTGCCATGCGAAATTCCTCGGTGAGAGCTGTTCCTCAGCATCTACTTTCGATATGGCGATCAACTGACTGTCAGACTGACCGCCTGCGTATCTTAATCCCAGGTCAGAGCTCCGCCTGTCTGGTATTCAATTACCCGTGTCTCGAAGAAATTTTTCTCTTTGCGCAAATCCATAATTTCAGACATCCAAGGGAAAGGATTTTGTGCGCCTAGGTACTGTTCCGGCAAACCCAACTGAGCCAGGCGCCGGTTGGCGATGAAGTGTAGATATTCCTCCATCATCGCTGCGTTCATACCCAGCACCCCTCGTGGCATGGTGTCACGGGCGTATTCGATCTCTAACTGAGTGCCCTCCAGAATCATTTGAATGGTCTCTTGTTGAAATTCAGGTGTCCACAACTGCGGATTTTCAAGCTTGATCTGGTTGATCACATCGATACCAAAGTTCAGATGCATAGACTCATCACGCAGGATGTACTGGAACTGTTCCGCTACGCCCATCATTTTATTACGGCGGCCCATGGAAAGGATCTGGGTGAAACCGCAGTAGAAGAAAATTCCTTCAGTGACGGCATAGAATCCAATTAAGTTACGTAGCAAAGTTTGATCTGTTTCTGGAGTGCCGGTGTTGAAGTTGGGGTCACTCAACTCATGCGTATGGCTGAGGCTCCAGGCCGCTTTTTTAGCGACAGAAGGCACTTCACGGTACATATTAAAAACTTCGGCCTCATCCATTCCCAACGACTCAATACAGTACTGGTATGCGTGAGTATGTATAGCCTCCTCAAATGCTTGGCGCAATATATACTGACGACACTCTGGGTTGGTGATGAGCCGGTAAATTGCTAGCACCAGATTATTTGCGACTAATGAATCCGCCGTGGAAAAATACCCGAGATTGCGCATAACGATACGGCGCTCGTCGTCGGTCAGGCCTTCCGGGTTCTTCCATGTCGCCACGTCAGCGGTCATATTAACCTCTTGCGGCATCCAGTGGTTGGCGCAACCGTCAATGTACTTCTGCCAGGCCCAGTCATACTTGAATGGTACTAACTGATTAAGGTCTGCGCGGCAGTTGATCATGGCCTTCTCATCCACCGAAACTCTGGCTGCGCCCATCTCAAGTTCATCAAGACCCGCTGCAGCATCAATATGCTCGACCGCCTTTATTGCTTTGGCGACAAGGTCCATGTTGTCTGGGTTTTCTTGCTTCGGCGCAGGAGTCGCGAGAGAAGCAATAGCAGGTGCTGTGGGTTGCTCGGATGCGTCTGGCATACTCAACATCGGAGAGTTCGCAGGCGACGCTTCTTCTTTGTAGTAATCTTCCCAACTTAACATTTCTTTACCTTCCTAATTGTTTGTTTGATGTAATTAATGGTTTGCCAGCGTTTACTTACTGGCAAGCCTCGCAGTCCGGTTCGTCTATCGAGCATGCCGCGGGAACAGGTGCAGGTCCGCCTGTAAACTCGTTCGACACTGAGTTGAGTGCGCCAGTGTCGATGGTGGACTTCTCTGTGCCGGACGCAGCTAGTGAACGAAGATAATAGGTTGTTTTCAGTCCACTGAACCAAGCCATACGGTAAGTGACATCCAACTTCTTACCATTGGCGTTATTGATATACAGATTCAGTGATTGCGCTTGGTCTATCCACTTCTGGCGGCGACTAGCAGACTCCACCAGCCAACGCGGCTCTACTTCGAACGCGGTCGAATAAATGGCCTTTAGGTCTGATGGTATGCGGTCGATGGCCTGCACGCTACCATCGTAGTATTTCAGGTCGTTAACCATGACCTTATCCCAAAGCCCGCATCCCTTTAAGTCGCGCACTAAATAGGGGTTTACGACAGTAAACTCGCCCGACAGGTTGGATTTGACGTATAAGTTCTGGTAGGTCGGCTCGATCGATTGAGAAACGCCAGTAATGTTAGCGATAGTCGCTGTGGGAGCGATTGCCATTACGTTGGAGTTGCGCATGCCTTGAACTTTGACGGTCGCGCGCAGCGAGTCCCAGTCTAGGGTCTGGCTCTTGTCAACTTGAATATACTCTTGGCCGCGCTCATCTATCAGTTTATCAAGCGAATCAAGTGGGAAGACGCCCTGACTCCAAAGTGAACCCTCATAACTGGAGTAAGAACCACGCTCCGCTGCTAATTCACTAGACGCTGCGATAGCGTAATAGCTTATGGCTTCCATAGAGCGATCCGCGAATTCCACTGCGTCATCTGAGCCATAGGCAAGATGCTTCTTATAAAGTGCATCTTGGAAACCCATAAGGCCCAGGCCTATAGGGCGATGGCGCATGTTAGATGCTTCGGCCTGGGGCACCGAGTAGTAGTTAATGTTGATCACGTTGTCTAGCATACGGACTGCCGTGCGCACGGTTTGCTGCAGTTTTTCCAGATTGAGTCCATTCTCATCAATATGTTGAGGCAGGTTAACTGAGCCTAGGTTACACACTGCGATCTCATCTTTATTGGTGTTGAGGGTGATCTCTGTGCAGAGGTTGGAAGAGTGCACAACCCCGACGTGTTGTTGTGGTGAACGCAGATTACAAGGATCTTTGAAGGTCATCCAAGGGTGGCCAGTCTCAAACAGCATGCCCAGCATCTTACGCCACAGATTTTCTGCTTTTAGGGTCTTGTGCAACTTGATTTCACCTTTGCGCGCCATTTCCTCATATTGGCCATAGCGCTCCTCGAAGGCTTTACCGCAAAGATCATGGAGGTCCGGCGCATCATTTGGGGAAAACAGGGTCCAGTCACCACCGTCGAAGACCCGCTTCATGAAAAGATCAGGTATCCAGTTGGCGGTGTTCATGTCGTGCGTGCGCCGGCGATCGTCGCCCGTATTTTTGCGCAGTTCGATAAACTCCTCGATGTCCAGATGCCAGGTCTCCAGATATGCACATACAGCCCCTTTACGCTTGCCACCTTGATTTACTGCGACCGCAGTATCATTGACGACTTTGAGAAAAGGCACCACACCCTGCGATTTCCCATTGGTACCTTTGATATAGGCACCCAATGCGCGCACTGGCGTCCAATCATTGCCTAATCCACCGGCAAATTTGGATAGCATAGCGTTGTCTTGAATCGCACCATATATGCCGTACAGATTGTCCGGTATCGTTGTGAGATAGCAGGAGGACAACTGTGGCCGTAATGTGCCCGCATTGAACAGCGTTGGCGTGGAACTCATATAATCGAATGATGACAGTAATTGGTAGAACTCGATGGCTCTAGCGTGGCGGTCATCTTCTTCCACCGCGAGCCCCATGGCTACTCGCATGAAAAATACCTGTGGCAACTCAATGCGGGTGTTATCGCTGTGGATAAAGTAGCGGTCATACAGAGTTTGTAAGCCAAGGTAGGTGAACTGTAGATCGCGCTCGGGCAGCAGCGCGTCGCCGAGTATTGCGAGGTCGTATTCTCCTAGATTGGGCGCCAACAACTCTAGCCTGATGCCCTCTTTGATATATGCCGATAGTGCCACGGAGTAAAGAGCGTCCATATCTTGTTGAGTAGCGCTGCTAGCTACCCCGAGGAAGGTCAAAGCTTCAGATCGCAAATTATCACACAGCAGACGGGCTGCGACGAAAGAGTAGTTGGGCTCTTGTTCGATCATAGTGCGAGCAGTAATGACAAGAGACGTGCTTAGTTCAGCTTGGCTGACGCCATCGTAGAGATTCCTCAGGGCCTCATCGAGAATGTCAGCCTCACTAACATCCGAGAGTTCGAAGCATGCCTCGGTGACGATGGTGTGCAGGCGATCGATATCTAGGGCTGCGCGGCTGCCATCGGCCTGTAACACGGTGATATTGCCGGCTGCGGCTTGGGTTGCGGGTGATAAAGCGATTTTGGCAGCTCGTTTTTGCGCCTGTTGTTCTCGGTATATGACATAGTCGCGAGCAATTTTATGTTCTCCCGACCGCATCAGGGACAGTTCTACTTGATCTTGTATATCTTCTATATGGATCGTTCCGCCAGACGGCATGCGGCGCTGAAATGTCGCCATTACCACGTCGGTTAAATTGGCGACTGTTTCATGGATGCGGCTGGATGCGGCTGCCGTGCCTCCTTCTACTGCGAGAAATGCTTTGGTGATCGCGACAGATATTTTACTGGCCTCGAAGGGCACAACGGTACCGTTGCGCTTAATGACCCGCAACTTACCCGGCGCAGTGGCGGCAATGGCGCCGCTAACGGTAGAGGATTCCTTTGATGGTGTGATGACTTCGGCGGCGGTTCCGCCCTGGTTGATCTCTGTCTGCATATTCTCTCCGAAATTCCTGGCTTTAGTGCCTACGTCTGATTTTTTTTATAAGTTCCTGCGTGGCAAAACATGTATTACCGCATAGCCCGGCCGAAAACGAGACAAACTCCCTTTGGCAACAGCAGAAAGTTGACCCTATTTTAGGATTGTATCTTCTGCATTCTTTATTGGCTTTTTTGCTGCCATGCCCAATATGTTGGGGTAGATGCTTTGCTGAGATACAAGATAATGCGCCTCTGGGTGCAATGCAAGTGAATTAGGTTGGGTTTAATTTGTGGATAAGATGTTGATAATTCTGCGCGTATGTAACTGCTAACGGTAGAGGCCTTAATCTACCTAGGAAGCGCCCGCGCGCGGGCGCTTTCGCCGACTTTGTGTGTCCATCGCATTAATTGGTATTAAAACCATATTCGATATTCTTTGCGGATATTGGAGGGCCCAACTCGTCGCTGTTTTGGACCGAGTAGCGCCATAGAAAGACTCAGGCGCACAAAAGTTAGGCGCAATTGGTTAACAACAGCATCTCCATCAGCGCTTTTTGGGCATGCAGGCGATTCTCCGCCTCATCCCAGATTACAGTGTCGGCAGCATTCATCAATTCTGCGCTGATCTCTTCTCCGCGATGGGCGGGCAGACAGTGCATATAGAGTGCGTCACTGGCAGCCAGACTCATCAGTTCGCCGTTGACTTGATAGCGTGCGAATAATTCAGCGCGCTCGCGCTGCTCTTTTTCCTGGCCCATGGAAGCCCAGACGTCAGTCACTACCAGATCAGCGCCGCGAGCCGCGGTCAGCGGATCGTGCTGAATGGAGACCCGATCGTTATTGGCCCGGAGCAACGCGCTGTCCGGCTCAAACCCCGGGGGGCATGCAATGCTCAGTTCAAAATCGAACTGTCGCGCGGCATTGATATAAGACTGACACATATTGTTGCCATCCCCGACCCAGCATACATGCTTGCCGGCGATGCTGCCGCGGTGCTCAGTCCAGGTTTGCATATCCGCCAGCAGTTGGCAGGGGTGATAGTCGTCAGTCAGGGCGTTGATGACGGGTACCGAAGAGTGCTCTGCAAAGCGCTCTACGATCTCGTGCCCGAATGTGCGGATCATCACGAGGTCTGCCATTGAGGAGATCACCTTGGCGCTGTCTTCGATTGGCTCTCCCCGGCCCAATTGGGTGTCCTGAGCAGATAGGAACATCGCATGTCCCCCGAGTTGCGCCATACCCGCCTCAAATGATATTCGAGTGCGGGTTGATGATTTGGCAAAAAACATAGCCAACACGCGGCCTGGGAACGCGCGCTGGTCTTCTCCGGCGCGGTATGCTCGCTTCATTTCAATGCTGCGCCGCAGGAGTTGCTGCAACTCTTGCGGGCTAAAATCCAACAGGGTCAAAAAGTGTCGAGTATCTGACATGATCAATGCGGCCTTTTACCTTTAAGTTGTTGTGATTTCAGTCGAAGCCAAGAATGAGATCGGCGAGGCCATTGGCCAATTCGCCCGCCTCTTGTTCATTGATCACCAATGGCGGTAACAACCGGACTGTTTTGCCGTCGGTGACGTTGATCAGCAATCCTGCGTCTAGCCCTTGTTTGACCAATTCGCCACAATTTTTATGCAACTCGATGCCCAGCATCAATCCTCGGCCGCGAATTTCTTTGAACTGCTTGGTGTTTTCTAGCCGCTCAAGCAGAATTTTAACGATCAGTTCTCCCATGGCGACTGCATTCGTGCATAGTTCACCATCCATGATGGCTTTAACGACAGCCAGTCCGGCCGCGCATGCCAGCGGATTGCCGCCAAAAGTAGAACCGTGCTGGCTATTGCCTAATACCTGCGCCGCGGCCCCGCGTGCGAGACAGGCGCCAATGGGCACTCCGTTACCCAGCCCCTTGGCAGTGGTAACAACATCAGGCGCCACATCGAGGCCTTGATAGGCAAAATAGGTGCCCGTGCGGCCGTTGCCGGTCTGTACTTCATCGAACATCAGCAGCCAGTTTCTGTGATCACAGATTTGTCGAGCGGCTTGGAGGTACTCTCGACTAAGTGGCTTGACACCGCCTTCCCCCTGAATGGGTTCTGCCAGGAATGCCACGACATCGGGGTTGTTTGTAGCAATCTGTTGCAGGGCCTCGATATCATTGCAGGGTGCACGAATGAACCCCGCTACCAGTGGCTCAAAGCCCGCCTGAATCTTACGATTCCCAGTGGCGCTGAGAGTCGCCAGTGTGCGGCCATGAAAAGCTCCCTCTAGCACCACAATAGCGGGCTTTTTAACCCCGTGATTGTGGCCGAAGAGGCGCGCGATTTTTATCGCCGCTTCATTGGCCTCTGCGCCGGAGTTGCCAAAAAAGCAACTGTCCATGCCTGCTACTTGCGCAAGAGCTGTCCCCAAATCCTCTTGTGCCTCAATGCGATACAAATTCGAGGTGTGCACCAGTTTATCGGCTTGCTCTCTGATCGCGGCCGTAACCGCCGGGTGCGAATGTCCCAGTCCATTTACGGCGATACCCGAAATCCCATCGAGATAACGTCGTCCCTCGGTATCATAGATATAAACCCCTTGCCCATGACTGAATGTCACGGGCAAGCGAGCGTAAGTTTGCATCAGCGCCGACATGGTTCGGGCTCTCCCCCCAAAACGCAAAAAGGCAGCGGTAGCTGCCTCAAAACCGGTAACTATAGACATATGGCGGCGGATTGGCAATCCACCTCGATAGACAGTCACCATTTGGACTGATAATAGGGTAATATTCATCCCGAATATAACTCCTTTTACGGCTACAATCAGGCGGGACAGTTGATGGACATTATCGAGACAATCAAAGAACAACTGCAGAACAACCAAATTTTGCTTTACATGAAAGGTTCTCCTAATCAGCCCCAATGTGGCTTTTCGGCGCGCACCGTCGAGGCTTTGATGGCTTGCGGAGAGCGCTTCGCTTATGTAGACATTTTGACTAATCCAGACATTCGTGCGGCTCTTCCAAGTTATGCCAATTGGCCTACGTTTCCACAATTGTGGGTGAATGGTGAACTAGTTGGAGGCTGCGATATCGTAACTGAAATGCATAATAGTGGAGAGTTACAGACATTGATCGCAGAACAAGTCGCTGTGAAGGGTTCAAAATAGGGCTGTTTAGTGATAGCCCCTTGCTATCGAAACTATACCTACAATTAAATAGGCGATTTAAACGAGCCTGTGTAATATTCATTGTTGAGCGCATCGCCTCATGGGGAGGTGCTGTGACTCAATAGACAAGTGAAGGAGTAGCATTACATGGGCGTTTTAGTTGGTAAGTTGGCACCTGATTTTGAAGTGGCGGCAGTACTTGGTACGGGGGAAATTGTCGATTCCTATAAACGTTCCGAGGCGATGGCGGGAAAATACGGGCTCGTTTTCTTTTACCCGTTAGATTTCACTTTCGTCTGTCCGTCAGAGCTTATTGCATTGAATCATCGTATGGATAAATTCCGCGAGCTCGGAGTGGAGGTCGTGGCCGTATCCATTGATTCTCAGTTTACGCACAACGCCTGGCGCAATACGGCAGTTAACGACGGCGGTATTGGTGCTGTGACTTACACCATGGCGGCTGATATTAACCATGATATTTGCCGCGCATACGATGTGGAAGCGGCGGATGGCGTGGCCTTCCGCGGGGCTTTTATCATTGATCGAGAGGGCAATGTGCGCTCGCAGTTGGTGAATGATTTGCCTCTAGGCAGAAACATCGATGAGCTAATTCGTTTGGTGGAGGCATTACAGTTCACTGACGAACACGGTGAAGTCTGTCCAGCGGGTTGGAACAAGGGTGACAAAGGCATGAATGCCTCACCCGATGGAGTTGCGGCCTATTTGGCGGAGAACGCACAAGCGCTCTAGATGATTGGATTGCGTTCGAAAAGAAGCGGGCAGAGTGCCCGCTTTTTTGTGCCCTTGATTTGCTAAGATTGCATGCAACGTCGAACGGGTGGCTCCAACTTTATTGTGCGGCCGCTCGGTGTTTCAGGCAAAACTCAACTAACTCTAGGCGATCATTCCCAAAATACATGTCATCGCCATCTATAAATAGGGTCGGAGAGCCGTAACCGCCCCTAGCGATAAGTTCGTCGGTATTCTGGCGCAGCAGGTCTTTGTACTGCTGGCTAGAAATTGCGTTGAAGAAGCCTTCAGAGTTCAGGCCCACGCGCCTGCAAATTGCACTCAGTACTTTGTCGTCAGCGATATTGGGAGATTCGCTCCCCCAGTAAGCCTCAAAAACAGCTCGAGAATACGGTACCAGAAGGTCTTGTTGTTCAGCATAGAAAGCGCCGCGCATAGCTTTCACGCTGCTGATGGGATGACCCTCAGGCATGTTTGCGCGCACACCGCAGAGTCGCGCCCAGTCTTGCATATCCTTTATATAATAATTTAAGCGCGGACTGCCGCTACTGCTGAACATGGCTTCGCGCGCTTTGTAGACCTCCTGATTGACGGCATTAAAAACGCCGCCGACTAGAATTGGGCGCCAGCGTATGGGCAACGCAAACTGTTCCATCACTGGGATAATGCGCGTGAATGCGAAGTAGGTCCAAGGACTCGAGCAGTCGTAGAAGAACTCTAAAGTTGGTTTTGCTGTCATAGTTTTACCTATTAGAAATTCAGCGGCCAGCCTAGCACATACTCAGCGCTGATCAGGTATAATCAGAGCGTCAGGTTGGGGTGGGTTAATTTGTGATGGACGTTGATCAGTATATGCAGGAGCTCGGTGTCGCCGCGCGCGCGGCATCGCATGTCGTCGCCGCAGCGCCCCCCGCGGCGCGCAATGGTGCGTTGCTGGCTATGCATGACGCTCTAGACGGCGCGCGCGCGGCGTTGGCGCAGGCCAATGCAGCGGACCTAGAGAACGGCCGTGCAAAGGCTTTGGATGCGCCGTTACTGGATCGCTTGGAACTTACGCCGGCGCGCATAGATGCGATGTTAGAGGGCTTGCGTCAGGTTGCTGCGCTGCCAGATCCGGTGGGTAGTATTTCGGAAATGAGGGGCATGGAGAGTGGCATTCAGGTGGGGCGTATGCGCGTGCCCCTAGGAGTGATCGGTATTATCTATGAATCGCGGCCCAATGTGACCGTGGAGGCGGCGAGTTTGTGCCTTAAATCTGGCAACGCTGTTATCTTGCGTGGGGGCTCCGAGTGTTTGGCCTCTAATGCGGCTATTGCCCAGTGCCTGAAGCAGGGTTTACACGATGCCGAATTACCCCTCGCCGCGGTCCAAGTTGTAGCCACGGGTGATCGAGCGGCGGTAGGCCAGTTAATTACGATGCCCCAGTATGTGGACGTGATTATCCCCAGGGGCGGGAAGAGTCTTATCGAGCGTATCAGTCGAGACGCTAAAGTACCGGTCATTAAGCATCTGGATGGCGTTTGTCACGTTTACATTGACGATGGCGCTGATAACGATATGGCTGTAAGTATCGCTTTTAATGCTAAAACCCAGCGCTATGGTACCTGTAATACCATGGAAACACTGCTAGTTGCCGCGTCTAAGGCGGCCGAGATTTTACCGCTGCTTGCACAAGTCTATGCTGAGGCGGGAGTAGAGTTGCGCGGCTGCCCTATCGTGCGAGAGGTATTGCCAGATATCAAAGTGGCCAGCGAACTTGACTGGCATGAAGAATACTTGGCGCCGATTCTCGCGCTGCGCGTGGTCGACGGGCTTGATCAGGCGATTAGGCATATCAATACTTATAGCTCCCAGCACACCGATAGCATTGTTACGCGGGATCACGGACGAGCCATGCGTTTTTTGCGGGAAGTCGATTCGAGTTCGGTGATGGTCAACGCGTCTACGCGCTTAGCGGATGGCTTCGAGTATGGCTTGGGCGCCGAGATCGGTATCTCCACTGACAAACTGCATGCCCGAGGACCTGTGGGTTTGGATGGGCTCACTACGCAAAAGTTCGTAGTGTTCGGTGAGGGGCAGCTTCGCACTTGAGTGCGTCTTCCCCCTCTTATCCTCCTGTGGCGTCGTTGGTCGGGGTGTTCGGTGGCACGTTTAATCCAGTACACTATGGCCATCTGCGTTCAGCGCTGGAACTCGTGGAAAAGCTGAAACTGGAGCAGTTAAGCCTCCTGCCCAGTGCGTTGCCGCCTCATCGTGATGCTCCAAACTGTAGTGCTGAGCGACGCGCAGAGATGGTGCATCTGGCCGTGAGTGGAGAGTCTCGTCTTGTGTGCGATGCTAGAGAAATGCAACGCCCCGGGAAGTCCTATACGATAGATAGCCTGATTGAGCTAAGGGGTGAATTGGGCGCGCAGCAAAGCCTTTGTATGGTGCTCGGTTGTGATGCGGTGCAGGACATTGCAATGTGGCACCGCTGGCAAGAGTTGCTGGATTGGGCGCATATTGTCATCATTACGCGACCGGGTTGGCAGTTGCCTCGCACAGGGCAGGTAGCGCAGTGGCTCAAGACTCATCAGTTGGAGAGTTCAGCGCTGTTGCGGCAGCGTCCTTTTGGCGGAATTATAGTTGAGGAATTGCGTCCTCTGGCGATATCCTCCACCGAGATACGAGATTTGTTGGCTTCCGGTCGTTCAGCCCGCTATCTACTGCCGCAGCCGGTGTTGGATTATATTCAAACGCACAAGCTTTATTGTTAAGTCACTGGATTGTTTTATATGAAAGCCACAATTAATCAGCTCCATGAAGCCTGAAAAGTTTGCGCAGTTTGTCGTCGATGCGCTGGACGATCTAAAATCGGTCAATACGGTAATGCTGGATGTCAGGGATCTGACGGATGTGACGGACTATCTGGTCATCACCAGTGGCACCTCGAGTCGACATGTAAAGTCCTTGGCAAGTCATGTTTCAGTCGAAGCTAAAAAGCGCGACATCCACCCCTTGGGCATGGAAGGTGATGATGCGGGTGATTGGGTGCTGGTGGATTTCAGTGATGTGGTCGTCCATGTCATGCTGCCTGAGATGCGAGATTTTTATGACTTGGAGCGCCTGTGGTCGAACCCTGAAGTCATCGACTGATGCGCATTAGTGTCGTCGCGGTCGGAACTCGGATGCCAGCTTGGGTCACGCTGGGCGTTGATGAATATAGCAAACGCATGCCGCGTGAGTTAAAGCCGGTGTGGCGGGAAATTCCCCTGGCCCGCAGGGCTAAAGATACTGCCGGAGGTCAGGCATGTGCATCGGAGGGAGCGAAAATATTGAAGGCTATTCCTTCAGCGGAGCGAGTCATTGCTTTAGATGTGGGAGGCAAGCGTATCTCCACCGCGCAACTGGCAGAGCAGTTGGCGGTATGGCAAATGTCGGGAGACAATTACAGTGTTGTCATTGGTGGCCCCGATGGGCTCTCACCGAGCTGTCTAGCGCGTGCTGATCAATGTTGGTCGCTCAGTGAGCTTACGCTGCCGCATCCGCTGGTGAGAGTGCTGTTGGCGGAGCAGTTGTATAGGGCTTGGACAATCACTGTTCAGCACCCGTATCATCGCGCATAGTGACAACTTTTTTAACACAGTGTAGATTCGCTAAGTCATTCGAATGTTACCTCAATTTGATTTAAAAGATTCGCAGCTTGAGTCCCGCATCTTTGGCAGCCGCACCATTATCGCGATCTGTCTAGTGACGGTGCTGCTGGGTCTTATCCTTGTGCGTTACTACGCATTACAGATTACAGGCTATGAGGTCTATCGCACACAGTCGGAGCGCAATCGCGTGCAGTTGCAGCCATTGCCACCCAAGCGCGGTCTTATCTATGATCGCAATGGTGTTTTGCTGGCGGACAACCGGCCCAGTTACGTTCTCTCGCTGGTGCGTGAGCGGGTAGAAGATTTAGACGTTGCTTTGTCGGAATTGCAGGCACTGCTTCCGATTTCAGAGCGCGACCTGGAAAATTTCCATAAGAAAGTTAACCGCAGGCGGCCATACGAGGCTGTGCCTTTGCGCTTTCGCTTGACAGAAAATGAACGTGCTCTGCTGGCGGTGAATCGCTTTCGTCTGCCGGGCGTTGCAGTGGAAGCTCAGTTACTCCGCCACTATCCTCATGGAGAGTTATTTTCTCATGCTCTTGGCTATGTTGGACGTATCAGCGAAGGTGAAGTGCAGGCGCTAGATGAGACAGACTATCGCGGCACCTTTTATGTAGGCAAAGTCGGCGTCGAGAAGTTCTATGAAGACATCCTGCACGGGGATGTGGGTTACCAGAATGTTGAAAGCAACGCCCACGGTCGCGTGCTACGTGTGCTGGAGAGGTTCCTTCCGGTGACAGGCAAAGATCTTACGCTGTCCCTTGACTACCGGGTGCAGCGTGCCGCTTTCGACGCACTCGGTGATCGCCGTGGTGCAGTGGTTGCACTCAGCCCTCTGTCCGGCGAGATCCTAGCGCTGGTATCCACCCCAGGGTTTGATACTAACTTATTTGTTAATGGCATCAGCTACAAAGACTACAATGCGCTGCGCGATTCGCTAGATGTTCCCCTGTTTAATCGGGCTATTCAGGGTTCCTATCCTCCCGGTTCGACCATTAAACCTTTTATGGCGATGGCTGGACTTCAGTCAGGGCTGGTGACGCCCGAGTCAACCGTGCCTGATCCGGGCTGGTACAGCCTGCCGGGCGACTCGCACCGTTATCGGGATTGGATTTTACGGATAAAAGGCACGGGACATGCCCCTTTGGTCAACATGAAAATGGCCATTGCTGAATCTTGCGATGTGTACTTTTATGATCTCGCCCGACGCCTGACGATAGACCGTATGGCAGAGTATTTGCAGCCTTTTGGTTTTGGAGAGCGAACGGGTATCGATACCACGAGTGAGCGCGGTGGCATATTGCCGTCAACGCGCTGGAAGCGGGGCGCAATGGATCAGCCTTGGTATCCAGGTGAAACCATCAGTGCGGGTATTGGCCAGGGCTATATGCTAGCGTCGCCTCTGCAATTGGCGGTTGCGACTGGGATCATGGCGAGCAAAGGACAGCGGCGGGTTCCGCATCTGGTCATGGCGGTAGACGGCGAACCTGTGCCGCTGTCTGCGTTAGACCCTCTGATAGCGCCGGCTGAGCACTGGGAAACGATATTTGATGGCATGCGCGAAGTTGTGCATGGTCGTAAAGGCACTGCGAAGGCGTTGGCCCAGGGGATTACCTACGAAATGGCGGGAAAGACCGGTACCGCTCAGGTTATTGGTATCGCGCAAAATGCGGTGTATAACGAGGCGGACGTTTCGGAGCGACATCGACATCATGGATTGTTTGTTGCCTTTGCGCCCATCGAGGCGCCAACTATTGCCGTGGGTATTATCGTAGAGAACGGTGGAGGAAGTTCCGCAGCGTCTCCCATCGCCCGCGAGGTCATTGATACCTGGCTATCGATCGAGCCTGGCTAATGGGTGATTATGTTCGGCAACTGCCGCATCAGGGTTCCCATGACATGGCAAGGCGTCCCAGCGTGGTCCGTCGTGTTCACATTGATGTGCCCTTGCTGCTATTGCTTCTACTGTTAACGTTTTACGGTTTGGCGGTGCTATATAGTGCATCAGGCCAGAGTATGGCGGCGGTTATCCGTCAGGGGAGTTACCTGTCGCTGGGCTATGTGGTTATGTTTTTGGCAGCGCAAATCAGTCTGCAGCGCTATGTGCGTTTGGCGCCTTGGCTGTATGTTGCAGGGTTAACAACACTGGTAGCTGTGGTATTCGTTGGGGTAGGGGCAAAGGGCGCCCAGCGTTGGCTCGAAATCGGAGGTTTTCGGTTTCAGCCGTCGGAGATTATGAAACTCGTGGTGCCGTTGGTCGTCGCTTGGTTTTTAGCGGCAAGGACTCTGCCTCCGGGCTTGCTCTCTGTCGGCGGTTCACTGATTTTGCTGGGGTTGCCTGCCATATTGATTGTGATCCAGCCAGATTTGGGAACGGCGTTGCTGATCGCCGCCAGTGGCTTGTTTGTCCTGTTTATGGCCGGTCTTCGCTGGCGTTATATCATGGGTGCGGTTGTGCTCGCGGCCGCGTCCGCGTGGCCGCTTTGGATCTATGGGCTCAAGGATTATCAGAAACAACGCATCCTCACCATGTTTAACCCTGACAGCGACAAGTTGGGCGCTGGATGGAATATTATCCAATCTAAGACCGCTATTGGTTCAGGTGGCTGGCAGGGTAAGGGTTGGTTACAAAGTACTCAATCAAGGCTGGACTTCTTGCCTGAAAGCCATACCGATTTCATCATCGCAGTGCTGGCAGAGGAGCGGGGATTGCAGGGTATAATACTACTTATGGGAATTTATCTGTTGATTTTGTTGCGCGGCTTTTGGATTGGCGTGCACGCGCAAACCAGTTTTGGTCGTATGATGGCGGGAAGCCTGACATTGACGTTTTTCGTGTATATCTTTGTTAACATGGGCATGGTGGCTGGTTTGTTGCCGGTGGTAGGCGTTCCACTGCCGCTGGTAAGTGCCGGTGGAACCTCAGTAGTCACGCTGTTAGCCGGTTTTGGTATTTTGATGGCGATTAGTACGGAAAGTCGCAGTGGCGCTATGTGAGTGCAGTGCTCTGCGACAATATTTTAGACACCTTCGTTTCAAGAGATTGAGTTTTAGCTTATGCCTTTACGCCTGAAAGTTATCCTTGTAGTGGCCTCCCTGTGGACGGCTTTGTCTTGTGCGGCGGACAACTATGATGTCAATTCCTCTGCTCAGTTATTGGTTGATGAGTTGGTTGCGGAGGAGGGCTTTAACCGCGAGCAACTCATGGCGGTTTTTGCACAGGCTGAACGCAAGGACTCTATATTGAAAGCTATTGCCCGCCCGGCGGAGAAGACTAAGCCTTGGTACGAGTATCGGGCTATCTTTCTCAACGACAAGCGCGAAGACCAAGGGGTTGAGTTTTTTAACCGATACCGTATAGATCTGGGCCGCGCTGAGCGTGAGTTTGGTGTGCCAGCGGAACTTATCGTGGCTATTATCGGTGTAGAAACTTCCTACGGGCGGGTGGCCGGTAGTTATCGTGTGATCGATGCGCTTTCAACTCTGGCATTTGACTATCCGCCCCGCTCGCCGTTTTTTACCAGCGAGTTGAAAAACGTTTTGATTCTTTCGCGGGATCAGGGTATCGATCCGATGACCTTGATGGGGTCATACGCCGGAGCCATGGGCTACGGTCAGTTTATGCCGAGTAGTTACCGCAACTACGCCATCGATTTTGATAATGATGACATCGTCGACATTTGGAACAACCCCGTGGATGCTATTGGCAGCGTCGCCAATTATTTCAAGCAGCATGGATGGCGACAGGGTGAGGTTGTAGTATCTGCGGCCACTGCAGCCCAAAACACGCCAGAGGAAATTTTTGTTAAAAACCGCAAGGATTTAAAGCCGACCCGCACAGTGGCGCAGTTCGCGGCAGAAGGTGTGGTAGCGAGAATAAAGCTGAACCCTGAAGCGCTAGCAATAGCTATGAAGTTTGAGCAGAGAGACGGTTATGAGTATTGGCTAGGTCTGCACAATTTTTATGTCATCACGCGCTATAATCACAGTGCTATGTATGCAATGTGTGTGTATCAGCTTAGTCAGGCACTGGCTGCTCGAGTGGTACGGTGACACCTAGCCGGTTTATCGCAGCCATCGTTGGACTCACTTTTTTCCTCGCGGCTTGCTCTGTGCGCCCGCCCTCTCAGTCACGGCCCCTTGAGCAAGATAGCCCGCATAGTTCTGCACCTAAACGCTATCACATCGATCAAGACTCCGCTCCGCTTCGATCGATAAGGCAGGATGAAGTTTTAGATGCGATACCGCAAGCAGACCCCATCCTGACGGTCGGCAACCTCAGTCCCTATGTCATCGACGGTGTTACCTACAATGTGCTGGAGGACTATCGTGATTATCGGGAGCAGGGCACCGCTTCTTGGTACGGAGCAAAATTTAGTGGACATAAAACATCTAACGGTGAACTGTATGACTTATACAAGCCCAGTGCCGCTCATAAGACACTTCCTATTCCCACCTACGTGCGTGTGACCAATTTGGATAATGGCAAAAGCATCGTGGTGCGGGTTAACGACCGCGGACCTTTCCACCCCGACCGCATTATAGATCTGTCTTACGCTGCTGCTGTAAAGCTTGGTTATATGGAGCAGGGTACTGCGACCGTAGAAGTCGAGGTGATAGAAATTGGCGGTGTCGAGGATCGTCGCGATCCTATCTACGGTGATTATCGTTATCTTCAACTGGGGGCCTTTGGCAAAGAGGCCAGTGCAAAGACTTTGGTACAAGCGTTAAAGCCTCTACTCACGGCAGAGGTATTTATCAGCGTGGTCGAGTCGGACGGCACATCGCTGTACCGAGTGCGGGTGGGTCCAGTAAATGATAAGAATCATCTGCTTGCGTTGCAGCGACAATTACAGGATAGCGGGTATGATCTCGGGCAGCCGTTGCCATAGCTAGCCCTCATTGTCTTATGATCTTTCTCTCCTGCCATCCATGAGTTACCATCAACGTTAACCAAATCCCCGACGGTTTTCTGACATCATGATTCGATTAATCTTGGTATTGCTGCTGATAGTATGCTCATTTGGTGCGCGGGCAGGAAATCCTGTACCTGCCCCCCCGCAACTGGCGGCCAAGGCGTATCTCTTGGTTGATGCTGCCAGTGGCGCTGTACTGGTCGAGCACAACGCGGACGAAATTCTGCCTCCGGCAAGCCTCACCAAAATGATGACGGCCTACGTATTGGCTGAAGAAATCGAGGCGGGGCGCGTTAGTGACAGCGATATGGTGAGGATTAGTGAGAACGCCTGGTCACAAAATCCGATATTTAATGGTTCTTCGTTGATGTGGATACAGCCCGGTATGGATGTGTCCATTGCCGATTTACAGCGCGGTATCATCATATCTTCGGGTAACGATGCCACTTTGGCTGTCGCAGAGCATATTGCCGGCAGTGAAGCCGTTTTTGCCGAGATGATGAACATAAACGCCAAGAGACTTGGTATGGGTAGCACTCAATACGTGAATTCTCATGGTTTACCGGATCCGGCGCATATGACGACAGCGCGAGATTTGGCTATTCTGGCTAAAGCGATGATCATCGACCACCCCGAGCAGTATAAAATCTACAAGGAACCTGAGTTTACGTATAACGATATCCGACAGTACAATCGAAACACGTTGATGCTGGTAGATGCTTCTGTGGATGGCCTCAAGACAGGCTACACGGAGGAGGCCGGATATTGCTTGGTTGCATCGGCAGAACGCAAAGGCATGCGGTTGATCTCGGTGGTGATGGGTTCCGATAGCACTAAGGCACGCAAAAATGATACTGCGGCTTTACTGAACTATGGGTTCCGTTTTTACGAGACCGAGCTTTTATTTGAGCCCATGACGGAGTTGGCAAAACCGCGTGTCTGGAAAGGACGGCAGGATTATGTCGCAGCCGGTTTATTGAGCGAAGCGGTGTTGACGCTGCCACGCGGTAAGCACGATAACCTGGTAACTGGGGTGGAGATAAACTCGCAGTTGGTTGCGCCGCTTGCCATAGGCAACCCGATAGGCACTGTGACTGTGAGTCTGAACGACGAGGTGGTGTGGCGAGAACCGCTAGTCGTTTTAGCGTCGATTGAGTCAAGCGGTTTCTTTGCCCGTCAGTGGGATGCTCTCTTGATGTTTTTCGCTGGCCTGTTTGGCCGCGGATAACTCCTCACTAGAAAGGCTCTGGAGTGCATTATTGTGCAAGAACCTGAAGCACCAAAAATAGAGTTTCCCTGCGCTTATCCAATCAAGGTCTTAGGTGTTAGCAGCGATGACTTCGAACCTTCTGTATTGTCAGTATTTGAGCGTCATGCCCCCGGTTTCAACCGGCATAATGTTACTGCTAAAGTCAGTAGTAAAGCCACCTTTACATCGTTGACTGTTACCATCACCGCAACGGGTCCTGACCAATTAGAAGCCTTGCATCAAGATCTGCTAGCGACGGGTCTTGTAAAGATGGTGATTTAATCGGTGGCCGCGCCAGAGTTGATTCTCCGTGAGTTGGGCCTTACGGACTACCAGTCAACATTGACAGCAATGCGTCAATTTACGGATTCACGTGTCGTCGATTCACCCGATGAACTCTGGCTATTGCAGCATTCAGCGGTGTTTACGCAAGGGCAGGCCGGCAAGGCCGAGCACCTATTGACACCAGGAGACATTCCTATTGTCTGGGCAGATCGTGGTGGGCAGGTTACCTATCATGGTCCGGGGCAATGGGTGCTCTATTTCATGATAGATATGCGTCGCCGTCCAATGGGCGTGCGCGACCTTGTTAATTTGATAGAGCGCTGTGTGCTGCAACTCCTAGAAGACTATACGATTTCCGCTGTGCTAAAACCTAGTGCTCCCGGGGTCTATGTAGCGGATGAAAAAATCGCTTCCTTGGGTCTGCGGGTTCGCCGAGGCTGCAGCTATCATGGACTGGCTCTTAACGTGGATATGGATCTAGAGCCATTCGAACGTATTAATCCCTGTGGTCATCAGGGTTTGCGTGTGACGTCTATGGTAAAACAGTTGCCCGGTGTCGAGCTCAACCTGGAATTGATTGGCAGACATTTGATGGATATTGCAGCGAGCATGTTGCGCGTTTAAGGCACTGATGCTTCCATTCCCAAAACATGCCTCGCTTTAGGTTATACTCGCGTCCCTTTGATTATGGCGTCCATATTGAGACGCTAAAAGTCTGTATTTACGTGGAGATTCAGGTCAGTGTCTGAAAGTAAATTAGCTTCTGAGATTAAGGTAAGGAAAACCTTTGCCATTATCTCACACCCGGACGCAGGTAAAACCACGATTACGGAAAAGCTGCTCCTGCTGGGCAATGCCATTCAAATCGCAGGAAGCGTAAAAGGTAAAAAGGGTCCGCACGCTACATCTGATTGGATGAGCATGGAGCAAGAGCGTGGCATTTCTGTAACGTCTTCAGTGATGCAATTTCCTTACCGCGAACGCACGATTAATCTCTTAGACACACCTGGGCATGAGGATTTCTCGGAGGATACTTACCGCACGCTCACGGCGGTAGACTCGGCTCTAATGGTGATCGACGGTGCTAAGGGCGTAGAGGGCAGAACGATTAAATTGATGCGCGTTTGTCGATTACGCGATACCCCGATATTTAGTTTTGTGAATAAGATGGATCGGGATATCCGTGACCCCATTGACCTATTGGATGAAATAGAGGCGGTTCTAAAAATACAGGGCGCCCCTATCAATTGGCCTATTGGAATGGGTGCAGAGTTCAAGGGGGTCTACAACTTGTACAGTGACACGATTCATCAGTACACCTCAGGGAAGGGCAGTGTGTTAGCGGACGATAGGCGCATTGCCGGACTGGCCAGTGACGAAGCGCGCGCATTACTGGGGGACGACTATCCGCGGTTCTGTGAAGAAATTGAACTGGTGCGCGGCGCTAGCCATGCCTTTGATGTTGACGCTTTTCTTGCGGGTCGTTTAAGTCCGGTGTTCTTTGGCACTGCCCTTGGTAATTTCGGGGTCCGAGAAATGTTGGACGATTTTGTTCGGTGGGCACCTGCGCCACTGGATCGCGACGCCATAGATCGCACAGTGTCGGCAACTGAAAGTCAATTCAGCGGCTTTGTTTTTAAAATTCAGGCCAATATGGATCCGCGCCATCGTGACCGCATTGCTTTTATGCGGGTATGCTCTGGTCGCTATCGCAAGGGTATGAAAATGCAGCATGTGCGCGTTGGCAAGGAGGTAAAGATCGCGGACGCGGTCACGTTTCAGGCGGGCGAGCGGGTATTGGTGGAGGAGGCGGTGTCGGGCGACATTATTGGTTTGCATAACCATGGGACAATTCAGATCGGCGATACTTTTACCGACGGCGAGGCACTTCAGTTCAGTGGTATTCCTCATTTTGCACCCGAGCTATTTCGCCGTATTCGTCTGACCGATCCGATGAAATCCAAGCAATTGCAGCGCGGGTTGCAGCAGTTGTCTGAGGAGGGCTCTACTCAGGTCTTTTCACCAATCACCTCGACCGACTTGATTGTGGGTGCAGTGGGCCAGTTGCAGTTTGAAGTCGTGGCCTACCGGCTCCGGGATGAGTATAAGGTCGAGGCGCGTTATGAACCGGTGCAGGTGTATACGGCGCGTTGGATTACCTGTGATGACACACGCAAGTTGGAAGATTTTCGTAGGAAGGCTGCCGAGCACCTTTCAATGGACGCCGGAGGCTACCTTACCTACCTCGCGCCTAGCCGAGTCAATCTGTCTCTCATGGAAGAGCGCTGGCCCGACCTTGTTTTTAGTGCCACTCGAGAGCATTGATGTTCAGATAATCCGCTGACCTTAGGCACGTCCTAAAGGGGTCTGCCCGCTATGTTCGGCGCTCCATTTAAGTGCGACTAATAATGCACTGCTCTGCCCTCGGGAAGCTCGAGAGTGCTTGTGGGCACTTAGGCGAGCAACTTTTCGATGTCTTTCGCAATAGCCTTAGGTGTATCTTTAGGTGCATAACGCTTTACAACGTTACCTGAGGCGTCGATTAAAAACTTGGTGAAGTTCCATTTGATGCCCTCGCTACCTAGCACCCCAGGAGCTGATTTTTTGAGGTGCTTGAACAGCGGGTCAGCGTCAGCCCCATTTACCTCTACTTTGCCAAACATGGGAAAGCTCACGCCGTAGTTGAGTTGGCAGAACTCCATAATCTCGTCGTTGCTGCCAGGGTCTTGTTTGCCAAATTGGTTGCACGGGAACCCTAATATTTCCAGCCCTTTGTCCCTGTAGGTTGCGTACATCTCTTCCAGACCGGCAAACTGTGGTGTAAAGCCGCATTTGGACGCGGTATTGACCACCAGCAGCACTTTGCCTTTGTAATCTTCCAGTGATTTGGTTTTGCCCTGTGGCGTTTGGCAACTGAAGTCGTGGACGGTATTGGTCATGGTAGCTCCTCTTGTGTGAAAGTATCAGGCCATTTGTGCGTGATGAAAATTAACCTGTTCTATCAGCAGATTAATCCGTTTGCGTTGCATTTTGAGTGAATATTCCAGGGTTTTAAGCTTGCTCAGCAGCGCTGCGTTTTCCCATTTCTCTTGCAGGTGCTGCTTTCCCTCTTCCAGCGCATCACTCAGTTGTTCCTTGGTGCGCTCATAGCGTTCCGCCTGCAAAGCGGTCCATTCATTGATTGAATTAGTAAATAATTGATACTCGCGTTCCAACATGTCTCGCAGGGAGTCATTGTCTTGCGACGCATCCAGTTTATGGCGGGCCCTTTCAAAGGCGGTATCTAAAATGGCGCGCTGAATCTTGAAGTCAGAAACTCGACTGAGGTCGCTCGCTAGTCCCAGATGTTGGCAGAGTGCAATCATCCATTTGGTTGGGTCCCACTGCCACCAGCGGATGCCGTTGCGATAGTCAGTCTGGAACATATGATGATAGTTGTGGTAACCCTCACCGTAGGTAAGGAATGCGAGAAGGCCGTTGTCCCTCGCGCTGTTACTTTCGGTGTAGGGCTGGCTTCCCCAATAATGAGCTAAAGAATTAATGAAAAAGGTCACGTGATGGTTTACCACCAGACGCAGTAGCCCGACCAGCAACAGTGTTCCAATCACATCGCCGTGCCAGAGGCCAAGCATTAATGGCAGACCTAGATTCATGAAGAGGGCGAGCGGAACATAGTGCTTTTGTTGCCAATTCACGACTGGGTCACGGAGTAAGTCCTTAGCATTGCTAAAGTCCGGCGCATCGGCGCTGTACTCGCGCAGCATCCAGCCAATGTGGCTATACCACAAACCACGTCCCGCTGAGTAAGGGTCACGCTCATTCTCGTCGACATGGCGATGGTGTCTACGGTGGTCTGAAGCCCAGACCAAGATACTGTTTTGCAGTGCCCCTGCTCCCCAGAACGCAAAGAACCACTTGAGCGCAGGACTTGCTTCATACGCTTTGTGGGCCCACAGTCGGTGATAGCCTCCGGTAATAGATAGGCCGTTTAAATAGAGGAAGGCAAGCGCCCATAACCACTGAAAAGCGTCGTAGCCATTATAAAATCCCCAAAGGGGAACTAGAATCAGTGCCGCGATAGGAAAGCCGAGGAAAATAATCGCGTTGACCAGATTTAGCGGTGGTTTTGTTGTGTGTTTGATCATGTGAGTAATTGGATCTCAGTTTGGCCTGTAAGTCTTAAACAGGCTGATTTTTAGTAGTAGACCTATCCTGGGTCACCCTCGAGACAAGTCTACAGTATCACGCAGCTTCCTTCATGCCAGTTCAATATGGATTAACAGACTCAGCGCATTTTTTGAGAGTAATAATTCAACAGACTCTTTACCTCCAGCGTTCAGTCAATTGGCGGCTTAAAAAACCGCCAGCCGCGCGTCAGAGAGGCTGCAGCGACGCACTGAACCGCTTGCAGCGCACCCCTCTCGGGTGCTGGAACTGAGTGACTGCGCAGGAGTTTAGAGGGCGAAAGAGACTTTTTGTTCCGCAAACGACCTGTCTTTTTGTGCTTGCCGATGTACCTGATTTACAGTTTTTCAAGGTAGGATTGATACTCCAAGGGGGTTATACGCTTGCGGAACTCTTCCACTTCCTGCTGTTTGGTGAGGGTGTAAATACGCTGCAGTTCACTGCCAAGACTGTCGCGAATAAACGCTGAATCGCTGAACAGGTTGACTGCATCGGGCATGTAAACGGGTAGCTTCCCAACTTCCTGGGCGTAGCCATCGCCGCGAGTGGGCTCGCCGGGCGATCTGTTTTGCTCAATGCCATCAAGCATTGCGGACAATATTACTGAGAACAACAAGTACGGGTTTGCATCTGCTCCTGCGACCCGGTGTTCTAGTCTTCTGGCGGCATGGTTGCCGGCCGGCACACGTATCGCCACTGTGCGATTTTCGTAGCCCCAACTGGGGTAGGTGGGTGCATGGAATCCCGGCTGGAAACGCCGGTAGCCGTTGAAGCTTGGGGTAAAAATAGCGACCGAATCTGCCATATTTGCTAAACAACCGGCAATGGCGCTGTGCAGCAGTGGCGAGCCCTTCTCGGTGCCATCGTCAAAAATATTGGCCCCGTTCTCGTCCAACACGCTGCAATGTACATGCAATCCGTTCCCCGCTTCATTCTCAAAGGGCCTGGGCATAAAGCTGGCGATCAGGTCGTGTTTGGCCGCTACACCTTTGATAAGGCGTTTCATCATCAGGATCTGTTTTGCCGCCAGCACTGGATTATCAACGTGCTGCATGTTGATTTCATACTGCGATGGGGCCGACTCTTTAGCGACACCATCGAACGGGATATCTTGTACTTCGCATGCCAATCTCAGATCTTCTAGCATCGCTTGATGATGATTGAGTAGATCCAGATCGTAGGTATTGCCGCCGACGGGTGACCCCCCGATGGGAGCGGGACAGGTGTGAAGAGGCAAGGCGTCGTCGACTCGGACTAGGCTGAACTCAAGTTCGGCAGCAACCACGGGTCGCCAGCCTAACATCTGGTAGCGCGCTAAGACTTTTTTTAGCACATGCCGCGGATCGCCGCTGTAGGGTGTGCCATCAGCGTTGAACATAGAGAGCATAATCTGTCCGTGCTGTTCTCCAGCGGCCCAAGGTGTTGGCAACAGAGACCCTTCTACTGGACGACAGATGCCATCTGCGTCGCCGCTTGCGAAGACTAGCTGTTCTACGTCGCGGCCCCATATATCGAGGCTAAGCGCAGTTTTGGGCAGTTTTAATTCGCCTTGGAAAATTTTTGTTAGTTTGTGGCGAGGCACCCATTTTCCTCGCATAATCCCATTGCAGTCGGGAAGCAGCGCTTCGATGGTTGTGATTTCAGGGTGAGCCCGCCGGAACCAATCGGCTTCAAGTGACATGTATTAAAAGTCCATATGTTCGCTAAGTCTCTACTATCGGGGGTTCGGCCGCTAGACTCAATACCCTACTTTGGGCAAGCATCCTCGCTGGCGGTCACCTGGGTCCTGCTGCACATTTACACTAGGCCTAGCGCACAGGATATTTAGCGCGGAGACATATAGATACTGAGAGGGTCTTTGCCCTCAGCTTGCCCTAAACAGGACATTGAGTTCAGGAACAATGAGAAAAGATCAGTTTGGGAACTCACGTCCAGTTTGCGGTAGATGCTCTTTCGGTGCCGACGCACGGTCTCGACCGCAATCTTCAGTCGGTCTGCAGAAATATCCGTGCCGTAGCCACGCAGCATCAGTTCCAGTACATCTTTTTCCCGAGGGGACAGCAGCGACGCTCCAAACGTGCGAAAAGCTAGATCAATCTGGTGATCAATGCCTGGCTGGATTAGGTTACTTGCTGCGAACTCGCTGTTTTCAGTATGACTTTTGATCAGCTCTGATACCGGTTCCGCCAGTAGATACAGGGATTCGTAATCCTTGTCGGTAAAGGGACCGCGCTCGGGCAGGCGCATAATGCTCAGATTGATAACATTGCCCGCCTGCAATTTGGCGAGATATATCACCTCGTCGCAGGTGCCGGTGTCAGAATAGTAGTTGAGATAGTAATCAGAGTCTTGCAATTTACCCATGGTAATCCGAGATAGGCGATAAATCTTAGCGCGAGGCTGATTCATGGATGTTCGATAGAATGGATCCTCGCGGTAAGGTCCCTCTAGATACTGGTCAATCTGTGAGTCAATCGCATGTTTCGGTATGCCATGAAAAAGTACTCTAGGCGGTAGGTCCTTGTGATATAGCCATATTTGGGGGTAATCGACTTTGACCTGCCGGTCGATGGCATCGATCAACGCAGGAAAAAATCGCTCGGTGCCGAGGGCAGCGATAGCGATGGAAATATCCCGATTCCATTTGCTCAGTTGAGCTATGTCTGTCATACGTCCTTACAATACGGACATAACAACATTTTTGCTACTTATCTGTCAGAAGCAGCGGGCTGACCGAACGAATGGGTCAACTAATTATTCTGTGGGCAATTTCTGAGAGGTTGTGTCGCAGGTGCCATAGCTTACTGAGTTCACCTATGATGTTATGTTGAGGTATGCTGTGTAAACCGGTCAAGAGGCTACCTATGTTATGTCCATAGAGAAGGTTAATTCAGCGCTGTACGCAGAGGCAGTGCCCATAGAGTTCACGAGGGCGTTGCTTAAGCAGGCGCGCGTCTACAACTGCGATGTCGCGGGTATTTTGCGGACTGCAGGGTTTCCATTTGATCCACTGCGTCAGGATGTGCAGACCGTCCTCGTGTCGCGAGAGCAGTATTCGAGACTGTGTTTGGCTGTGATTCGCGAGCTAGGTGATGAATCGGGTGGTGTAATGCCTGACGTGCAAACCCCGATCGGGACCACGCGCCTGATTGCGCTCAGTATGATTAATAGTTCTACGCTGTTATCCGCTCTGTACCGTGGCATCGAATTTAATGGTGCGTGCCGGGTGCGTCAGGGGGCTGACGTGATCAATCGGCTGACTGTTGATGATGAGCGTAAAGAAGCCACCTTGACCTACCTTTCTCAAAATGACAGGAATCAGTTTCAGCATAGCGTTCTTTGCAATCTGGCTATTTGGCTGCGATTTGCTGGGTGGTTGATCGATCAGCGCATAGATGTGACCAGTGCTACCTGTGCCGGTCCCAAGCCAAAATTGCTGGCAGGGATGCGCCATTTTTTTTCCTGCCCAGTACAATATGGCCAGACTGTCAATTCTGTGACCTTCAGCGCGCGACACTTGGATGCTGAATTGGTGCGCGATGAGAAGGCCCTCGAAAAATTTTTGAAGCTTGCGCCTTACTATATGGTTATCGAGCCTCTGCTGAGCACTTTTAGTATTACGCAGCGCATTCGAAGTATTCTTGGGGACGACTTTCGGCAGGAAATGCCTAGCTTTGAGGGTTTGACAGTGCTGCTGAACATGTCAGCGCGCACGCTGCGCCGCCGTTTGGATAAAGAGGGCACCTCTTACCAGCGCATCAAGGATAACGCTCGGCGCGATGTGGCCATCTCGATGTTAAGTCGTGACCGTCTTACTGTCAGTGAAGTGGCTGAGCAGGTCGGCTTCTCGGATCCAAGTGCGTTCCATCGCTCGTTTAAGAAATGGACAGGTGAATCGCCTGGGTCTTATCGCTAATGTATGCGTTCCCGTAGGACATTGAGAATGTCATCCTTTGCAACAAACTCGGACGCTGCCGCTCGCCGACTTTTGTATTCGATATTACCATCCGCGAGTGCGCGATCCGCGATCACGATTCGATGTGGTATACCGATGAGTTCCATATCGGCGAACTTGACTCCCGGTCGCTCGTTGCGATCATCCAGCAGTACCTCTATGCCGACCGCTTGAAGTTGCTGGTAAAGGGTGTTCGCGCACCGAGCGACATCTTCTGATTTATGCATATTCAGTGGCACAATTGCCAACTGGAAAGGCGCCATGCTGTCAGGCCAAATGATGCCATTGTCGTCGTGGTTTTGCTCGATGGCGGCTGCCACGATTCGGCTTACACCAATGCCATAGCAGCCCATGGACACCGTAACACTCTTACCGTTCTCGTTCAGTACCTGTGCGTTCATGGACTCACTGTACTTGGTCCCTAGCTGGAATATATGGCCGACCTCAATGCCGCGCATTATCTCTAGGTGGCCTGTTCCGTCGGGACTCGGATCGCCGGACACGACATTGCGCAGGTCTGCAACCGCATGCGGGGGGCAGTCTCGATCCCATTTGACGCCTGTGAGGTGCGCGTCATCGCTGTTGGCGCCACAGGTAAAGCTCGCCAGTTGTGCTGCGCTGAGATCGACCACCATTGGCAGCTGCAGCCCCGCAGGACCCAGCGAGCCAAAGCCCGCGCCGCATGCTGCACGCACGTGTTCTTCGTCTGCCATTTGCAGTGGCACAGCCACGTTGCCAAGCCTCTCAGCCTTAACTGTGTTCAACTGATGGTCTCCGCGAAGGATTAGAGCGACTAAAGAGCCGTCTTCTTTACCCTTAACGATCAGTGTTTTAACGCTAGAGGCCGGCGCAATCGACAGACATCTCGCCAACTCCTCTATCGTTTTGACATCGGGAGTGTCCACTTTTTGCAGAGCAGCGGCCGACGGCGCTTGTTCCGCTGGAGTAGGAATAGCTTCAGCCATTTCTACATTAGCGGCATAGTCACTGGCGTCGCTGAACGCGATGGCGTCCTCACCAGAACTTGCCAACACGTGGAATTCGTGCGAAGTACTGCCGCCAATACTGCCGCTATCGGCGATTACCGGACGAAATTTCAGTCCTAATCGAGTGAAAATCGTGCTGTAAGCGTCGAACATCGCGAGATAAGTCTGCTCTAGGGATTCATGGTCAATATGGAAAGAGTATGCATCCTTCATCAAAAACTCGCGGGAGCGCATGATACCGAAGCGGGGCCGGATCTCATCCCGAACCTTAGTCTGTATCTGATAAAGGCTGAGCGGTAGCTGTTTATAGCTTTTGATTTCGTCACTTACCAGGCGGGTGATGACTTCTTCATGCGTCGGGCCTAAGCAAAACTGGCGATGATGGCGGTCTTGAATGCGCAGAAGCTCTGGCCCATATTCTTCCCAGCGCCCTGATTCCTGCCATAACTCGGCAGGTTGTAGCACCGGCATGCTCATTTCTTGAGCCCCAGCGGCATCCATTTCCTCGCGAATAATGCGCTCGACTTTGCGCAAAACGCGTAGGCCCAGGGGTAGCCACGTATAGAGCCCAGCGGCTAATTTACGAATCAGCCCAGCGCGCAGCATCAGTTGGTGGCTGATAACCTCAGCATCGGTAGGTGTTTCTTTTTGAGTTGCTATCAAGAATTGAGTGGTACGCATGAAAACATCCGGTGATTAGGGTTCTGGCAGTGGTCCTAGTTTACGTCTGAATAAGATAGGCGTACAGCGTTGCATCGATAGTGTTTTGGTTTCTATGAATTGAGATATTTATTCCGCTAGTTAGTCACTACTTTTACCATGTGTATTTCTCTCTTGAAGGCTTAAAGGGCTAAAAACATAGCTTATTTTGGCGCAATCGAAGAAAACACTTGTATTGCAGCGTTTCATGTTTTATATATTCGGATGAAGCTTATGACGGCGCTGCTTTCGTGAAACTAGGAAACGCAACGTCAAAGTTTTTCGGCGAATTTCATTTCATCTTTTAGGGAAGGTAGAGAATAAAATGGCGACTAAAAAAGCAGTTAAAAAGGCTCCAAAAAAAGCAGCACCCGCGGTTAAAAAAGTAGGTCCCGCGATTCAAACAAAAATGACCAAAAGCCAAATCGTTGCAAGCTTGGCTGACAGCACGGGTTTAACTAAGAAACAGGTTAGCTCAGTGATGGACGAGTACGACGTTCTGGTACAGCGTAGCATTAAGAAGCGCTCAGTTGGTGAATTCACTGTCCCTGGCATGATGAAAATCACCACGAAGAGCAAACCAGCGACAAAAGCACGTAAAGGCAAAAACCCTTTCACTGGCGAAGAGCAGATGTTCAAGGCCAAACCTGCCAGTATGGCGGTGAAGATTCGTCCACTGAAGAAACTGAAGGAATTCGCTGCCTCCTAGGTAACATTTTATTGCCAGCCTGCTTTGGCAAGCTGGCCATAGCCCCTTGTCACGTATTTACCTTACGTCAGGGCACTTGACTCTTTATTTTGCCCGCCGTGTGCTTGGACTGTAAGCTCTCTTGGGTTAACATCCCGCCTGAATTTATTGTGTCTTTTCCAAGGTTAACCATTGGTGGTAGTGCAGCATGCCAATTTATGAGTATCAATGTCAGGCCTGTCAGCATCAACTAGAGGCCCTGCAGAAGATCAGTGATGCGGCTTTGCTGTGTTGCCCACAGTGCGGTGAGCTGTCTTTGAAAAAAAAGGTCTCCGCGGCCGCTTTTCGCCTCAAGGGCAGCGGTTGGTATGAAACGGATTTCAAAACAGGGAATAAGAAAAATTTAGTCGGCGGAAATGATGGCAACGGCGCTCCTGCTGCTGATAAGCCCTCCTCGTCAGGTTCTGAATCGCCAAAGCCTAGTGAGAGTAAGTCAGGCGACAGTAAAAAGACAGCCTAGTTCCAGGTCCATCGTGGGCCTGGCTAGCTAATCCACACGGAACCCAGATTATGCGCAGTCATTATTGTGGCGCCTTAAGTACAGCTAATATTGATGAAACGATTACGTTGTGTGGTTGGGTCGATCGTCGTCGAGATCATGGCGGTGTCATCTTTCTTGATTTACGTGACCAGCAGGGCATTGTGCAGGTCGTGTACGACCCTGACACCGATGAGCATTTTCAGCGTGCCGACCGTGTTCGCAGTGAATATGTCCTTAAAGTGACTGGGAGGGTGCGTGCGCGTTCTGATGCTACCGTAAATTCGGCAATGTCCACCGGTGAGATAGAAGTGCTGGGCAAACAGTTGGAAATCCTCAATACCGCTGCAACGCCGCCCTTCCAACTTGATGAATACACGAATGTTGGTGAAGACGTGCGTCTGCAGCACCGCTATATGGACCTCCGCCGGCAGCAAATGCAGGACCGCTTGATTTTACGGTCTAAAATTACTAGCGCTGCGCGAAACTTCCTTGACTCAGAGGGATTTCTGGATATCGAAACACCTATTCTGACGCGTGCGACACCGGAGGGGGCCCGTGATTACTTGGTGCCTAGCCGAACGCATCCGGGTCAGTTCTTTGCGCTACCGCAGTCACCTCAATTGTTCAAACAATTGTTAATGGTAGCGGGTTTCGATCGGTACTATCAGATTGCAAAATGCTTTCGGGACGAGGATTTGCGCGCCGATCGGCAGCCTGAGTTTACTCAGATTGATATCGAGACGGCCTTTCTGGACGAACAGGGCATTATGGCGATCACGGAGCGCATGATTCGCGAATTATTTCAAACTGTGCTGCAAGTGGATTTGCCTGAGTTCCCGCATATTGCTTACGCTCAAGCGATGGAGCGCTATGGTTCGGATAAGCCTGATCTGCGTATTCCCTTGGAGTTGGTCAGCGTGGATGACCTAATGCAGCAGGTGGAGTTTAAAGTGTTTCGTGGGCCGGCAGATGATCCTGAGGGCCGGGTTGCGGCGTTGAAAGTGCCTGGTGGAGCGTCTATCAGTCGCAAAGAGATAGATGCGTACACCCAATATGTGTCCATCTACGGCGCCCGCGGGCTTGCTTGGATCAAGGTCAATGATATTGAGGCGGGGGTGGCGGGACTGCAATCTCCTATTTTGAAATTCATGCCTGATGAAGTCGTCGCGCAGATGATGCAGCGACTGGGTGCCAGCAACGGCGATATCATTTTCTTTGGTGCGGATCGGGCGCGAGTCGTTAATGAAGCCTTGGGCGCATTGCGGATAAAAGTGGGCGCAGATCAGGGCTTAGTGGCTGAGGGGTGGGCGCCAGTATGGGTAGTAGACTTCCCGATGTTTGATAGGGATTCCACCGGTGCTTGGACTTCGTTGCATCACCCCTTTACCGCGCCGGCCTGCGATGCGGAGCAGCTTGCGGCTAGCCCGGGAGATGCTCTGTCCCGCGCCTATGATATGGTGCTAAATGGCTGTGAACTCGGCGGGGGTAGTATCCGTATTCATAACCATGAGATGCAGCAGGCGGTATTTCGTATCCTGAATATCGATGAGGCAGAGGCAGAGGAAAAGTTTGGATTCCTGCTTAACGCGTTACAGTATGGTGCTCCTCCACATGGGGGGTTGGCATTTGGTCTTGACCGACTGGTAATGCTTATGACGGGCGCCAACTCTATTCGTGATGTCATTGCCTTTCCCAAGACTCAGAGCGCGGCCTGCGTGATGACCCGCGCGCCGGGGGATGTCAGTGCTGAGCAGTTGAAAGAGTTGAATATCCGCTTACGCCAGAGTCGGGAAACTATCGAGAAGAGCGACTAGGAAGATTAAGGAACTGCACGCTGCATAAAAGGCATACTGGCTCGAGCTGGCCTGGCGCCCACGTCGGAGTAAAATGCGCCCACCGCTAGTGCGTGAGACTTCGATATAAATTCATAGCTCTCAGCTACAGACCAGCCCGGCAAACTTGTACATAATGGTGTCCTGAAGCATCTAGTGGAAATTAGCATGTCGCTCATTCTAGGGATCGACCCAGGCTCACGAAAAACAGGCTTTGGCATCATTAGTTACGTGTCTGGCCGCAGCGAATACATCACCAGCGGAGTGATTCGCTTGTCTAGTGACGAATTGTCGGAGCGATTGCGGGTTATTTTTGACAGTGTGACGGAACTCGTGGAGTTGCATTGCCCACAGGAACTTGCGATCGAGCAGGTATTTATGGCAAAAAACGCCGGCTCTGCGCTTAAGCTAGGCCAGGCCCGTGGCGCTGCCATTGTGGCCTGTGCCTTGCAGGACATGCTAGTTGCCGAATACTCGGCTCGGCAAATCAAACAGTCGGTAGTGGGAACCGGGGCGGCAGATAAAGAGCAGGTGCAGCACATGATCAAGATCTTGCTCAGATTGCCGTCAGCACCGCAGGAAGATGCTGCGGATGCGCTGGCCGCAGCACTGTGTCACGCGCATACACAACAAAGTATGATCAATATGGCTGGCGCTAAGTCTGTGCGCCGCCGTCGAATACGCTGACAGGACTGGTATCGGATGATAGGTAGAATAAGAGGGCGTCTCGTCCATAAGCAAGCCCCAGTCATTCTGGTAGAGGTGGGAGGTGTCGGTTATGAACTACAGGTTCCTATGACGACTTTGTTCCAACTACCAGAGCTGGATACCGAGGTGTCGTTGGTGACCCATTTTGTGGTTCGCGAAGATGCCCAATTGCTCTATGGTTTCATTGACGATAGAGACCGCAGTCTATTTCGTGAGTTGATTAAGGTTAGTGGCGTAGGACCAAAATTGGCGCTGACAATCCTATCGGGAATGGATTCACAAAGCTTTACGCGTTGTGTGCAGCGAGATGATATCTCTTCGCTGACAGCGCTGCCGGGAGTGGGGAAGAAAACGGCAGAGCGTCTACTGATCGAAATGCGTGACAAGCTTAAGGCATGGCAGGGCTTCGTGCAGGACGAAACCGAGCAGTTTAGCGGCACCTCTATAACGCCGTTCACTGATATCGCCGCTGATGCCGAGGATGCGCTAATTACCCTTGGTTACAAGCCGCAGGAGGCCAGTCGAATGGTGGCCGCCATCAATGATGATGGTGCAGATACCAGCGAGGAGCTGATACGTCGCGCTTTGAAATCCACAGTGAAAGCATGAGAGCAGGTTTATGATTGAAACCGATCGTCTTATTGCGGCTCAGGCTGACGGCCCGCGCGAAGAGATAGTGGACCGCGCGATTCGTCCCAAAACCTTCGACGAGTATGTTGGTCAGCGCGTGGTTAAGGAGCAAATGACCATTTTTTTGCAGGCTGCCGTGGGTCGTGCAGAGCCACTTGATCACACCTTGATATTCGGTCCTCCCGGGCTTGGTAAAACGACCCTTGCTAGCATTATCGCTCAGGAAATGGGGGTTGCGCTGAAAACCACGTCTGGTCCGGTGCTGGAAAAGGCGGGCGATATTGCCGCGCTGATGACCAATCTTGAGCCTGGGGATGTCCTGTTTATAGATGAAATACACCGGCTTAGTCCCGTAGTCGAAGAGATACTGTATCCCGCCATGGAAGATTATCAGCTGGATATCATGATAGGCGAAGGCCCGGCGGCCCGCTCGATTAAGTTAGATTTGCCCCCGTTTACCCTGGTCGGTGCTACTACGCGAGCAGGATTGTTGACGTCTCCCCTGCGGGATCGATTCGGTATTGTTCAGCGTTTAGAGTTTTACGAGGTGTCAGACCTTGCGCTCATCGTGGAGCGCTCTGCGCGTATATTGGATATTGGTATTGATGCGGCCGGTGCGACCGAGATAGCCTGCCGTTCCCGTGGTACGCCGCGTATTGCCAATAGGTTGCTGCGCCGGGTGCGGGATTATGCCGAGGTAAAAGCGAGTGGCCACATCACTAATGAGATTGCTGACCGCGCCTTGGACATGCTCAGTGTGGATCAGAAAGGCTTTGATCACCTAGACCGTCGGCTGCTATTGGCGCTTATTGAAAAGTTTGACGGTGGTCCGGTGGGCGTAGACAGCCTGGCGGCAGCAATTTCTGAGGAGCGTGGCACTATCGAGGACGTGTTGGAGCCATACCTCATCCAGCAGGGATTCATGTTGCGCACGCCCCGTGGACGCATGGCCACGCGCAGTGCCTACCTGCATTTCGGTTTACCTGGTTCGCCCGGCGTCGCCGGGATTGATGATCTACCCTTCGATGAGGGACAGGGTAAGGAGTCCTAGTGGCCACATCGGAATTTTCACATCAGTTGCGAGTCTATATTGAGGACACAGACGCAGGAGGCATCGTATATTATGTCAATTATCTCAAGTTTATGGAACGAGCTCGCACAGAGTTTATGCGATCACTCGGCTTTGGAAAGGATTATATTTTTAGCTCGGATTTAATGTTTGTCGTGCGCGATGTGGCTGTTACCTATAATTTGCCGGCACGTTTGGATGATGAATTGGAAGTTACTGCTAGCGTCCTTCAGGTGCGCGGAGCTGTTTTGGTGTTTCGCCAGTGTGTGCGTTGCCGAGATGAGCTACTGGTGCAGGCCGATGTGAGTCTCGCCTGTGTGGATCGTTCCAGTTTAAAGCCGCGGCGACTTCCCGCAGATATGGCAATGCGGCTACGAGTGATGGAACACCAAGAAGCCTCACCTTAAGGGAGCATACGTTGGAAGAGCAATTGAGTTTATTAGGGTTGGTGTGGAACGCAAGCTTCACTGTGCAACTGGTCATGGTCATATTGCTGCTGGCATCTATTTTTTCATGGTACATGATCGTTAATCGGTATCTTTATTTTCGCAATGCTAATGATGAGATGTACCGATTTGAAGAGCGCTTTTGGTCGGGAATTGACTTGTCCCAACTCTATCGGGAGGGTAATGAAAAGGGCGCCGATGGCGGCGTGATTCTGGGCATGGAAAGTATTTTTCGTGCCGGTTTTAAAGAGTTTTCTCGCCTCGCGCAACAGCCAGAAATGGATTCTGAGGCTGTCATTGAAGGGTCTCGTAGGGCCATGAGGGTTGCGGTGATGCGTGAGGAGGAGCGCCTTGAGCGCCATCTGGCATTTTTGGCGTCGGTGGGCTCCACCAGCCCTTATATCGGTCTGTTTGGTACAGTGTGGGGAATCATGCACTCATTTCGCGGGCTCGCGAATTCTACTCAGGCAACGTTAGCCACTGTGGCGCCTGGTATATCTGAGGCGCTAATAGCGACCGCAATGGGATTGTTTGCTGCAATTCCTGCCGTATTAGCATACAACCGTTTTGCTTCCAGGGTCGAAGTGCTCAGCAATCGTTACGACACTTTTGTCGACGAGTTCTCCGGTATCCTCTATCGACAGGCTTTTGCTTTGCGATCACGAGAAAAGAAGGAGGAGTAGCGTGGTGCCCCGTACTCGCAAAAAACGTAAACCTATGTCAGAGATTAATGTCGTGCCATATATTGATGTGATGCTGGTGCTGTTGATTATTTTTATGGTGACTGCGCCTATGCTGATGCAGGGTGTTAAGGTTGAGTTACCCCAAGCCAACGCCGATCCTGTGGAAAATCAGGACAGTGAGCCGGTAATTGTGTCAGTTGATGCAGCAGGTCAGCTTTTCCTTAATCTCGGACAAGAAGAACAGGTTCTGTCTTTGGCGACCATCAAAGATCGTGTGGCGGCTGTGATGCGTCGCAGTCCACAGAAGCCTGTTATGGTCTGGGGTGATCAGGCCGTTCCATATGGAGAGGTAGTGACAGTGATGGTCGCACTTCAGGAGGCCGGTGCTCCGAGCGTTGGTTTGGTCACTGAAACACCCCGGTGACGACTTCACTCTACGCCAAGCCAGTGATGCCACGCATTATGTTGCGGCCGGCACTGGTGACCTTGTTGATACACGTTGCTCTCCTGTATGCATTGATGGCCAACTGGGACACTAGTGATCGAGACATTATCCGGGTAAAATCTGCGCCTAACGTGATTAATGCGCGTTTGATAGACGTCAGCGAAATCTCCACGTCTAAACCGGCGGCACCGAAGCCTAAAACGGTGACTGTGAAACCAAAATCCAAATCTAAACCTAAACCGACGCCATCTAAGCCCAGAGCGGTTGACCCAAAGCCAGCGTCTAAGCTTCCTAAACCTAAACCTAAACCTAAACCCAAACCAAAGCTCGAGCCGTCGCCAGCAAAGCCCGCGCCGAGTCAGCAAAGTAGTCGCGATATACTAGCCGCAATCGTTCGCGATGAACGCGCAAGCGTTGAGGCGCAGCAGCAGGCGACGGCAACAGCAGAACAAATGTCCGCAAGTTTCGTCTCTCTAATCCAGCGGACCGTAGTAAACTACTGGAGTCGACCGCCCAGTGCGCGTAATGGCATGGAATGTGAGCTTACGATACAGTTGATTCCCACCGGGGAGGTGGTGAGTGTCACATTGGTTAAGAGTAGCGGTAACTCCGCCTTCGATCGTTCGGCCATCAATGCTGTTCAAAAAGCGGGTGCCTTTCCTGAACTGCAAGCTCTGCCTAGCAGGGAATTTGAAAAAAATTTCAGGCGGCTTACATTAATATTCAAACCAGAGGATTTGCGTTACTAATGAACCGATTACTGGCCCCATTGTTGACTCTTGTGCTGATGATAAGTGCCGCAGGCGCAGAAGCGCAATTGACCATTGAAATTTCTCAAGGCTCTGATAACCCCGCCGCTATCGCGGTGGTGCCATTTGCATGGCACGGAGCAGGAGTTGTCCCGGCGGAGATCGCAGCCATAATCGACGGCGACTTGGCCCGCAGCGGTCAGTTTGCACCCATAGCGCGGGCTAACATGCTGGGCAACCCCACAACAGAAGCTGAGGTTTTTTACCGTGATTGGCGCGCCCTCAGTGCTGAGTATCTGCTTATTGGTCAGGTTTCAACTGAACCGGATACACTGCAAGTAGATTATGAACTTTTTGACGTAGTGCGTCAGACGAAAGTACTGACTGGCTCCGAGTCTGGCCCTGTCAGTGATGCCCGTATGCTGGCCCACCGGGTGTCTGATGCGGTCTATGAAAAACTCACAGGAGTGCGCGGGGCATTCGCTACGAAGCTACTCTATATCTCTGTTGACCGAGTGCCCGGCAGCAGCGATCACTCCCGCCTAACTATGTCGGACTCCGATGGCGCGCGACCGGTCGTTCTGCTCGACACGCGCGAGCCATTGTTGACACCAGCCTGGTCCCCTGACGGTAAGGACATCGCTTATGTGTCTTTTGAGACTGGTCGTCCCGCTATCTACCGACAACAAATTGCCAGCGGAAGACGTGAGCAGTTGACTAATTTTTCTGGTCTCAATAGCTCGCCAGCTTGGTCTCCCGATGGTAAAACTATGGCAATGGTGTTGTCCAAAGACGGTAACGCGGATATTTATTTAATGGACTTGGCGACCAAAAAGCTCACGCAATTGACGCGCCACTATGCGATCGATACCGAGCCTGCATGGATGCCGGACGGTCGATCTTTGTTGTTCACCTCGGACCGGGGTGGCAAACCGCAAATTTATCGTTTCGACTTAAGTTCTGGTAAGACCGATCGCGTTACTTATGAAGGCACTTACAATGCCCGCGCGCGCGTGTCGGAGGACGGTCGAAGTGTTGTAATGGTGCATCAGGCAAACGGTCGTTTTCATATCGCCGTGTTAGATTTGGTGACTAACCGTATGCAGGTATTGACCTCAACCGACTTGGATGAAAGTCCCAGTATCGCGCCAAATGGCTCTATGGTACTGTATGCTACTAAGTTTCAAGACCGCAGTATTCTCGCTGCCGTAGCTGTGGATGGAGAGGCAAAATTCATGCTGCCTGCCAGCAAAGGAGATGTGCGAGAACCGGCATGGTCGCCTTATTTGCCGCGCTGAACGATAGCATACGGTCGTGGCTATTTAATCATGACAACAACGCAAGGATTCAGAACTATGAAGCATTTTACTATTGCTAGCAAAGCCATGGCACTGCTGTTCTCGGCGGCGTTGTTGGTCGCGTGCGCCGGTAGTGACACAAAAGAAGAGGATGAAGCCGCGGCGGCGGCCGCCGCAGCCGCGGCTTCAGCGTCAGCCGCTCAAGCTGCGCAAGCCGCTCAGGGCGCAGCGGTCTCTGCTGAAATGGTAGCGTTGGAGGAAGCGGCAGCCTCTGCAGGGACGGTGTTCTACTTTGAATATGACAGTGCTAGTTTAACCCCTGAAGCCCTCGATGCACTGAATGCCAATATTGCGTTATTGCTGCGTAACACTGCCAATGTCCGCCTAGAGGGCCATACCGATGAGCGCGGCACACGAGAGTATAACCTTGCTCTTGGGGAGGGTCGGGCGAATTCCGTTCGTGATTATATGGTTGCCAGTGGTATTTCGGGCTCTCGTATTGAGACTATCAGCTATGGTGAGGAGCGTCCCGTGGCCTACGGCACGGGTGAGGTCAACTGGTCTGAAAATCGCCGTGTTGAACTCAAGCCGCAATAATCGATGGGCTTATCTGTAGGTAAAGCGTTTGTTGCGTGCGCGCTGGGTGTACTGGCTGCCTCGTTATCTTGTGTCGCCTCTGCACAGTATGTGGATCTTGAGGCGGAGCGCGCGGCGGCGCAGGCAGCAGGAGGCATTACAAGTAGTAGCTCAAGCCAACCTGCCGGCAATGGACCTGCGCTGAATGATCCCTACGGTGCCAGGCCTGCTCAGGCATACCCTGCCGCGAGCTACGGCGCGAGCAGAGCCCCTTCAGCGGCTAACGCCGTCACGTATGCCAGCAGCGCGCCAGCAGCAGCGACTGGCAATCAGTCGACCGGCACGGATCTGCGTCATCTGTTTTTGCAGATGCAGCAGTTGGAACAGGAAGTGAGACGTCTGAACGGCAAGGTAGAGGAGCAATCGTTTGAGTTAAGCTCTCTAAAGGAACAGAGCCTGCAGCGCTATATGGAACTAGATAAGCGGTTTAATGCCGCTAACGGACAGCCTGATACTGCGGGTGTTTCCGCAACTCCGACTCCGGCGCCTTCTGTCGCAACCAATAGCCTAGCCGCTGGCGTTGAACAGCCAGGCGAAGCGACTGCCTATCGTGCGGCCTATGCGCTGGTTCAGGGGCGCCAGTTTGATAAGGCGATACCGGCCTTTCAGCAGTTTTTGCAGCGTTTTCCCGATGGCCTTTATGCAGCCAATGCGCATTATTGGCTCGGTGAGTTGTATTTGGTGAGGGAGCCGCCGGATCTAGAGGCCTCGAGACAGTCGTTTGTACTGTTACTTGCTGAGTACCCTGACAACAGCAAAGCGCCGGACGCCTTATATAAGTTGGGCAAGGTGCAGTTTATGAAAGGCAATCGGGAAAAAGCCAGAGAATACATGGATCTCGTGATCAGTCAGTATGGCAGCACCAATAATGCTGTTGTAAAACTGGCCAGGGAATTCATAGCCCAGAATTACTGATCGGCGCGACCTGTTGACGAACCCTATTGACAATGATGCTGTTTTGTATCGCGATGGCACACCCGCGCAAGCGGCTATGACTTTGCGCCTCACTGAAATCTTTTACTCTCTTCAGGGGGAGGCGCGCACGGTGGGTTTGCCCACTGTTTTTGTACGTCTTACCGGATGCCCGCTGCGCTGTGTTTACTGTGATACCGAGTATGCGTTTAGCGGCGGCTACTTGCTTAGCGTTGCAAGCATTGTCACACAGGTTGCTTCTCATGCACCGCGCTATGTCACCGTAACGGGTGGTGAGCCACTCGCTCAGCCTAACTGTCTGCGCCTGCTTAGCAGACTGTGCGACGCAGGTTATGAAGTATCATTGGAAACGAGCGGGGCTATGAGCTTAAAGGGTGTGGACCCGCGCGTTGTGGCGGTGTTGGACCTGAAAACTCCCGCTTCTGGAGAAATGCGACGAAACGACTATAACAATATTGCGCTGTTGCGCCCCCATCATCAGGTTAAGTTTGTTATTTGTGATCGTCAGGACTATGAATGGGCTCGGTTTAAGTTGGATGAGTATAGTTTGCTAGAACGTGTCTCGGATGTCCTGTTTTCTCCAAGCTTTGGACAACTGGAAGGCCGACAACTGGCCGAGTGGATTCTGGCGGATAATTTGCAGGTTAGAATGCAGTTGCAGTTGCACAAGTTGCTGTGGCATGACGAGCCGGGCCATTAATTGTTATGAGCGGACAAAAGCGGGCTGTTATTCTCGTGTCTGGTGGACTCGATTCCACGACGGTGCTTGCTATGGCGCAGTCGCAGGGCTATGCCTGCTACACCCTCAGTTTTGATTACGGACAGCGACACCGCGCTGAGTTGTATGCCGCCGATAGAGTTTCTCGCGCCTTTGGAGATGTAGAACACAAGTTGGTTAAACTCAATCTGGACAGTATCGGTGGATCTGCACTTACTGATCTATCCATCGCCGTGCCAGAGGAGGAGACGACAGGGATACCTATAACCTATGTGCCCGCGCGTAATACGGTCTTCCTGTCAATTGCATTAGGTTGGGCTGAGGTGCTAGGTGCTCACGATATCTTTATCGGCGTGAATGCCGTGGATTATTCCGGTTATCCGGATTGTCGCCCTCAATACATTGCGGCATTTGAGACGATGGCTAATCTCGCGACGCGGGCAGGTGTCGAGGGACAAAAAATGACGATTCACACCCCCCTAATGAATCTGGGGAAGGATGACATTATCCGAACTGGTATTGCGTTAAATGTGGACTATGCAATGACGGTCTCGTGTTATCAGGCCACCGAAGATGGGCGTGCCTGTGGCAAATGTGACAGTTGTCGATTGCGTCGCCAAGGTTTTGCCAATGCCGGCGTTCAGGACCCCACACCTTATCTTGACGCGCCGCTATAGCCATGATTTTGCGCAAAAGCGCTTGATTTTTTATCCTTTTTCCGTAGTATGCCCTTCACTTTCTGGGGCCGTTAGCTCAGTTGGTAGAGCAGTTGGCTTTTAACCAATTGGTCGCGCGTTCGAGTCGCGCACGGCCCACCATGTTTCCTTATACACTCAGTAACTTTAAAGTCTGCTAATGGCAGACTTTTTTGAATACCGTAAAGGGCGAAACGCATCGACACTTTCTGCTCTCAGCCTTAACTTGCGGCGCAGTTATTTTTTTGATGGAATACAGTCGGATGCTGGGAGGACTTTTACCGTTAAGCCTATGGTGTTGACGGCTAATTTGCAGTGAGGAATTAATCCTTAATGTACTCGCCTCCTGATTGCTGCCTAAGCTTGACGTTACTCTCCTCCTCAAGTCATGGTCGGTGACATCCTCTTGTAATTGCATGGAGTTCAGAACTCCCCCTCATATGCCCCACCCATCACAGCGGCTAACTGACGTATAGGGCGGCAACGAAGTTAGTCGTGGCTATATATTCTCACGATACTTTTTTTTGTAACTGCTATTTCAATCTTACAGAGCACTATAGCGATGTCCGAGTAATAAGCCACTTTAAGCGTCGGTATTTAAGGATCTGGCAAATATGTATCTATGTCGTTGAAGTCAACGACTTCAGTTTTAATTTCGTCAACCGCATCTTGCGGTAATAGGAAACGCCAATATATAAATCCAAAATTTCGACCCTCAGTGTCTAACCAATTTTTAAACCCTGGATCTTGATGCGCGATAACGATAGTAAATCCGCCGTCGTCGTCAAGCTGTAACTGTTCTCTATTCAGCGATGTCTGGCGATACCGATAGTCGAACGATTGCAGGAAAGCATTCCAAAGCACAACACTAACTGTTCTGGCTTCTGGCATTTTGCCACGCATAATCAGTGCTTGATGATCCTGCAACACAAATGGAGCTTGCGAATAGGCAGCGTCGGCATTGGCTAATGCCATGTTGCCCGGTTTCACTGGCAGTGGCAGAGTGTTAGGTTCGATGGATACAAAAGCGGGCAGGGGGTTGTTGCCACGGGGGCCATTCAGCAGGCGAATATGCCCAGTAAAATAGCGCGTGGTGCGACGAATCGCTTCAGCAATTGATGCGTCAGTTGGTGCAGGCGGAGCAGCGATACCATCTAAATTCTCGATGTCTAGCGGAACATGACGCCACACGTCACTGGCAATATAATGGGGTTCTTCGAAATAGAACCGCACGAGTAATTCAACCGCGTCGGTAGAAATCTGAAAATTTTCCGTATTAACCTCATCGTTATCGGCGCCAGTGCTTATGTCAAACGCGAAGTTGCCTTCTGAGTCGATATTGAGTTCATCGCTTGAAATGACACGGCTAATTTTTTCAGGTTGATAGCCATTGCCCGGACCGTCGTGTACCGAGACAGAAAAATACTTTGCACCGGCCATGCGGCCTGAAATACGGTAGCGATAGTTTGGATCAATCGCAGTGCGGTAGTAAACCGCATCTGGGTTATCGCCAAGCATTTTCACCGTAGTGGTACCAACGCGCTTAAACTCTGGATAAGCCGGCATTTCTTCAAATGTGTGACTTAACGAAGACTCTAACAGGTGCATGATGTGGCGATAGCCCTCAGCGCTAGCGGCGGGGTTGGTGGCCACTAAGTCTTCCATATCAATCAGCGCCTGAACGAATTCTCGATAGGCAGCGGAGCTTTCCTCGCTGTTGTTAATGCCCAATGCCATTGATAACAGCGGGTCTCGCTTGGCATATTGGTATACGCCGATAGCAATAATGATGGCAACGAATAGGATAGCAATGATTTTTTTCATAAATCGGCAAACTTCACGATACGAGTAGTGGGCATCGGCACGTCTTCATACTTCCCGTCCAGCCAGCGAAACGTAATAAAACCGAAGTTGTAACCACTGGTGTCTAGCCAATTGGGTGCACCCGGGTTTTTATGGGCGACGATGAATTGTACGGTCCCGTCAGCGTTGTAGGTGACGGTATCCTTGGTCAGTGATGTGGCGCGGTGGAGATAATCCAGCGTTTCGTGCCAGCGTGTTTCCATGGCGATATTCCAGTAGCGTGTGTCGGGCGGGGTTACTTCAATGACTAAGGCCTCGTCATCGGCTAGTTGATAGCTGCCCAGCATGTATAGATTGTCCGTCCCCGCTATATCATCACCAAATTTTTCCGATGTCGCTTTTATAAACCCATTAGGCTCCTCCATGAGCTCTGGGAGGATATATTGGTGCAACGTACTGAGTTTAAGGAAGGCAAATGTGGTACCCGTAATAGCACTGGCCACTTGCTCGTCTGTGGGCGGAACGTAACTGGGTGCGCCGCCTAATACTTCGATGTTCAGCTTGGGTAGCACGGCATTTTCTCGGTCGGTAAAATATTGTCTTACCAGAATGCCAGAAGCGTCTTCGGTGATTTGAAACCAGTCACCGGCAATAGAGGGCTTTTCCTTGGCCAGTATTAAGGTAAAGTCACCATTGTCATCAACGGTCAACATGTTGTCGCTGACATAGCCTATATTTCGACGGGGTGTCATACCCACACCAGCATTAAAAGTAAAACCGAGATAACTTATATCACCAATGTTGCCGGTGATAATGTAGTCGTATCGGCCATCGATGGTTACGTGAGCATATTCTGCGTCGGGGTTGTCACCGCCGACTTTGCGCACATCAGTGTCCATACGCTGAAAATGCGGGTAGATAGCGTTAGCGTCGGCTGCAACAACGGTACTCATAGCCGCCACTCGCAATAGCCAGCGCATGCCTTCTATTGCCTCTTGCTCGGTTTGTGCTTCTTTCAACACCATCTCGCGACCACTGGCGAGCATATCTTCAAAATTCATCAAGGCCTGAGTTGACTTGAGAGCAGCGTATTTAGGGTTTATATCACCGCTACCGGTTAGCGTAGCGATAAGACTGGCGCCGCGTGGCATCTGAAAGCCCACTGCGACACCAATAGCGAGAAAAACGAGGGCGATTAAACTATTTTTTAACATGGCTAAACCTCTTAAGTGTTTTTAGAGTCTGCTGGGTTGACCCGTTCAGCGCTAGTGGTCGATGTACCTGTTTGCATTGTTGCGCTTTCATTGCCGGCTGCTCTGACGGTATTTAAAAATTGCAGTATTTTTCTGATCGTCATGGCGGTGCGTAAGCTTGGTAGTAAATCAAAAGCATGTTGTGCGCCAGGAAGTATTGCCATGGCGACATAAGAGGCCGAAACCGCTTGTAGTGACGTCGCAAAATGGGTTGCATCGGCAGGAGACATCATGGGGTCATGGCTGCCATGTATGATTAGATGGGGTGGCGCATTTTTATGCACATTGCTTAATGGCGACACATTACGCCATAGTTCAAGGTCATCGTGCAGTGGTGTGGGCATTATTTTATCTTCCAGTAGTTTACGCATGACGGTGTTAATATTGAGGCCGCTGCTGTCTACTAAGTCATACATTCCATACAACGATACCGCTGCCTGTATTTCGGTGTCCTCGGTTTCAAAGCGTGGTTGGAAGCGTTCCCGAAGCCCATCTTTACCCCCCGTTAGGGCGGCCAGCGCGCTTAGGTGGCCACCGGCTGAGCCGCCCGCTGCGGCGATAAAGCTCGGGTCGCCACCGTATGTGGCTATATTCTTTTTGGTCCACTGTATCGCGTGTTTGACGTCAATAATATGAGCTGGCATGCGATTGTCCGGCGCGAGGCGATAATTGATGCTGACGCATAACCAGCCCTGATCGGCCATAAAGTGCAGTAACGGCAGGCCCTGATCGCTTTTGTCACCTAAGTACCAGCCCCCGCCATGGATAAAAAGTAAAACGGGACGAGCGATTTTGCTGCCTTGATTGGCCCTGTATATGTCCAGTGTTTGCAGTGGGTGGCTATCGGCATAGGCGATATCCTGCAACGTCTCTACGGTTTTTGGGCAAATGGATTTAGGCAGTAACCAGTCGCGCAGTCGAAGCGGTCTATCGGCTTGGTTGTCCCGCGAGATGCCTGCTTGTTCTAATGCTTGATCAAGTATTGATCCGGTGACCCATTGGCAGCGCAATAACCAAACTAAACCGCCAATGTTTAGACAAAAAAGTGCAAAGGCCCAGTGGCCATAGGGCTGACTTAGTGCCCCTTTCCCGATAAACCAAATTGCGCCAATTGATTCGAACACTGCAACGTAAAAGGTTAATTCAGTCACCGGCAAGGTTAACAGAAATATTGGAACTAACAGCACGCCGGGTAAACGCGGCATTGGTTTTATCGCCAATAGCGTGAAAAAGCTACAAATCATCGCATAAATTAGCAACGGCGAAGTCTCATTCATAGTGCTGCCTCCTCACTAGAAATGCCAGCAATTGTCCAGCGTATGGTTTGATCAAACGTTTCCGGCACCGCTGCGGATGCGTCGCTTTTGTTGGCCATTAGCAAATCATCCACATCTATGTGATTGGGCTTGCCGCGTCGTTGCTGCTGGTAGTCTTTGGGTATTTGTAATTCGGTAAAGCACAGGCCCAGCACTATGTGCGTCAGCGCTTTGCAAGCGCGTAGCGCGAGTTCTTTCTGTAAGCCCTGATGGGTCAGCGACTTTAATAGGGCATTGGCATCTTCGACGACAAGTTCACGATGTTCTACTGTCATCAAGCGTGTTAATACAGGATTGGCGACGAGCGCCCTCCGTAGAGCAATGCACCAAGCGTGAGCGGAGTCTTGCCATGTTTTGCCAGCATGAAAATTGCACCCTGCTGTGGCGAACTGCCGCGCAAGCAATTCACATATCAATGCATCCCGGGGGCCCACTTGCTGATAAAGCGTATTGGGTGAGCATTTCATGTAGGCCGCCAGCCTTCTGGCACTAAGCGCATCTTCGCCATCGCTGGCGAGCAAGCTAAGTGCGCCGTTGAGGATTTGCTCTTTAGAAAGTAACGGTTTCGCCATTAGCTAATTGTCATTGAGGCATGATTTTTTGGTTGCTTTTTACGTTACTTGCCTTGTTAAAGTAACGCTGTTATCTTAATGATGTTTTATTTTAATGTAAATCGTTAAAGGTCAAATTTATGACAATAAACTTTACCCCCGAACCGGAATTCCAAGCTAAGCTCACCTGGATAAGTGACTTTGTGCAGGAAGAACTAGAGCCGTTAGAGCCCTTATATGACTGTCTTGACGAGAAAGTATGGGAACAAGAAGTGCTCGCTCCGCTAAAGCAAAAAGTGCGTGATCAAGGTTTATGGGCCTGTCACCTAGAGAAGGAGCTGGGCGGCCAAGGTTTCGGTCAATTGCCTCTGGCCCAGATGAATTTCATCACTGGCAGAGTGCCATTCGCTCAGGAAGTGTTTGGCAATATGGCCCCCGATTCAGGCAATGCAGAGTTGCTGGCTGAGGGAGGCACAGAGGCGCAAAAGGAACGCTGGTTGTGGCCTAATTTAAACGGTGACATTCGCAGCTCCTTTGCGATTACTGAGCCATGGGTAGCGGGAACTGACCCCACGCAAATTCAAAGTACCGCGGTGTTAGAAGGTGATGAGTGGGTGATCAATGGCCGCAAATGGATGATTACCAATGCGTCCAGAGCTGACTTCATTATTTTTATGTTAGTGACAGATTCTGAGGCACCAGTGCATCGTCGCTGTTCGATGATAGTGGTAGAGAAAGGCACGCCCGGATTGGAAATACTGCGTGATATTCCAACGATGCACCACCCGCACAGTGAATATGGCAGCAATGGTAACCATGCCGAAGTGCTACTAGAGAATGTTAGGGTGCCAAAAGAAAACTTGATTGGTGAGGTTGGCGGCGGCTTTATTTTGTCGCAGGTCAGGCTGGGCCCCGGGCGAATTCATCACGCGGCACGCTGGCTAGGCGAGGCCGACCGAGCGTTTGAAATGATGTGTGAACGTACAAAATCACGGTTTTCTTTTGGCAAGTCTTACAGCCAGCATCAGATGGTGCAGGACTATATTGCAGAATCTAGAATTGATATAGAAACAGCCAAACTGCTTACGTTAAAAGCGGCCTGGACTATGGATCAGTTAGGCAACGCAGCAGCGCGTACTGAGATCGCCATGGCTAAAGTCTATAACGCGAGAGTCGTGTGTAATGTGGTTGATAGGGCGTTGCAGGTTCATGGCTCTTTGGGCTATAGCTGCGATATGCCGCTTGAAATGATGTATCGCTCAGCCCGCATGACACCGCTTGTAGACGGCGCCAATGAAGTGCATAAAGTTGCAATTGCAAAAGCCGCACTGAAACATGTGGAAGCTGTAGAAGGGTGGCCCAGTGAGCATATCCCTACACGAAAGGCGATTATACTCAAGCGGTTTGGACATTTACTGGATACTTCGGCGTGAGTTCAGGTGCCAATGCCCACACCGATACGGCAGCTGGTATCAATGTGTCGGCTGCGAGTGCGTGGCTGGATGCACTGTTCGGCGACAACCAAACTCCAACTTTGACCCCTATTCGTGGTGGCGGTTCTTGCGAGATTTACCAACTCCTGCGCGGTGAGCAGCGTTTGGTGATTCGTAAAGCCCCGAAGGTGTTGGTTTCGGACTCTGCCCACGATGTGTTGCGTGAGTTCCAAATAATCGCAGCGTTGCAATCAAGTGCGGTGCGGGTGCCGCAGGTATTTGGTGCCTGTGATGATCGCGAGATTGCCGACGCGCCGTTTTATGTCATGGCGTTCATCGATGGTACGGTTGTGCGTCGGCGTCTCCCGCAGAATTACCAGCTGGCGCCAGCGCAGCAAAGCAGTATTGGCACAGACTTGATCGACTCACTGGTGGAGCTTCATGCTTTCGATTGGCGCAATAGCGAGATAGCCAGTCTTTCCAAGCCTGAAAACTATCTAGCTAGGCAGGTAGATCGTTGGTTACAGCAGTATGGTTCGTATGCCTGCAGAGAGCTGCCGGTGATAGATTCAGTGTCCCAATGGCTAGCGAGAAACAGACCCGCTGATCATGAACTTACCGTGATGCATGGAGACTATAAACTCGACAACGTGATGCTGAGTAAAGACTTTCCAATTCGGGTCTTAAGCTTGATGGATTTTGAGATGACTACGGTAGGTGATCCTTTAATTGATTTGGCGTGGGCGCTCACTTTTTGGCCTGAAGAAGGCAATTTAATCGCGATCGCCGCCCCTGGCACAGAGGGTGGAATGGATGCGCAATATTGCCAGAGACCGCAGACGTTAGTACAGCGATACGTTGATTTAACTGGGCGGAATGTAGACGATTTACAGTGGTATCAGGTATTTGCAGCATGGAAACTAGCGATAATATTAGAAGCCAGCTACGCCACATTTCTTGCTGGAAAATCAAATAACCCCAATCACGAAATATTTGGATTTGTTGTAGATCAGTTGTTATTACGCGCAGAACGCTTTGCACGCTGACAAAGGAGGAATAATGGTGGCCAATGTTTTCGATGTAAACAACAAAGTGACGATTATAACCGGAGGAAGTCGCGGACTGGGTCGGGCCATGTCAATGGCGTTTGCTAAAGCGGGCGCCAAGGTCGTTATTGCTAGTCGAAAGCAAGCTGCCTGTGATCAATTGGCAGCAGAGATTCGGGCTGCCGGTGGCGATGCGCTTGCGGTGGCTTGTCATGTCGGGGAATGGGGTGGGCTGGAAGCGCTGGTGCAGGCTGCGAAAGAACACTACGGGCGGATCGATATCTTGATCAATAATGCAGGGATGTCGCCGGTAGCCCCGAGTCTGCTGGAGACCAGCGAAGCACTGTTTGACAAAATTGTTGATGTTAATCTAAAGGGTCCGTTTCGATTAACCGCGCTTGCTGCCACTGAAATGGCAAAAACCGGTGGTGGCTCTATTATTAATATAAGCTCCATTGCATCATTGAAACCGACCCCACTAACGTCCGTTTACAGTGCCGCTAAATCTGGACTCAATGCGCTAACCGCTGCAGCCGCTCAAGAGTATGCTGCCCAGGGCGTGAAGGTTAATTGTATTGTTTGCGGTACCTTCGACACGGATGCGGCGGCAGGCTTTGTCCGCAATGCCGACACGCTGCCTTATGTAGAAGAGCCTATTGCGCTCAAGCGGGTTGGCCAGCCCGAAGAAATTGTAGGTACAGCGTTGTACTTGGCATCGAATGCCTCTAGCTATACCACTGGCGCTTGCATCGTCGTCGATGGCGGCGTTCGACCGTGAGCAAGTCTGTGCAGCAATGTGTGGTTGATTGCCATGCCGTACTGTTTGATTTTGCGGGGACACTATTCGACGAGCGATCCCTGCGCCAACCAATGTTAGAAAATTTACAGTGGTTAGCCGAAATGCTTGGGCTATCCGCTGATGAGAAAACGCTGCGCGCGATGTATAAACGCGGTCTCAGAGAAGCCTATATCGAGTATATGGGAAAGGCCTCATATCGGCATGATGCGTTTTTTGCTGCCTGTTACCGCTATGGTTTCTTCGATGCAGCTTCAAACGCCGACGAAGTGTTGGTTGCCGAGGCCGTCGCGAGGCAAAATTATAACACCGCAACCAAATTGCGGTTGCGGCCTGACTGTGTCGAGACGCTTAGAGGGCTGAGGGACTTGGGTAAGCATGTGCAAATTGTATCAAATTTTGATGAGGCGCCGCTCGTATCAGCCCTAGAAAACTCCGGTTTGCTAACAGAAATTGATAGTTGGACCAGCTCAGAAAGTGCTGGGTCTTGTAAGCCCGATATCGGTATTTTTCAAATCGCGTTGGACAAAGCCGAATGTGATGCTGCTGACGCAATCTACGTGGGTGATGCACCCATGCATGATGTGGCAGGCGCCAAGGCGTCAGGCATGGCAGCTGTGTTGATCGACCCATTAAAACGACATACTGAAATTAAGCAGCCGAGCTGGCGGCCGGATTTTCGAATTGAATCATTGGCAGCGCTAAGCTGCCCTAAAAAGCTGGGTGTTGGATGAATATGCTAGGTATGTTTTTAAAAAAACAGAGAAGTATGGCCAGTGGCGCTGCGCGGTATCCTCTAAAGATAGTGACACTGCTTGCGAGTTTAGCCGTATTTTTCAGCAATGTTATAAATGCAGCCCCATGCGAAGAAAAAATTATCGATGTCCATGCAAAAGTAAACGGCTGGAGTAAGACTGAGAAAAACCAGCGTTTTGTCGATGCTAACGACACGTCCATAACCGCCGCTAACATTCAAAATTTGAGGGTGAAATGGGTGTTTGGTATACCGGATACAGAGTCACCACGAACACTACCGCTGGTAACTGGTGATACAGTGATCATCGGAGACGGTGCAGGTACGGTCTATGCGTTAGGTCGGGATAGTGGCTGTGAAAAATGGCGTCATGATGCTGGATCAGTGCCGCGTACCGGCTTTCGTGTTACGCAGACGCCAGATGGGCCGCAGTTGTATTTTGGAACTATAAGCGCTGAGGTGGTAGTGCTTGATCTGCAAACGGGTGTTGAACTAAAACGTATCAAAGCTGATGAGCATCCAAAGGCTATGATTTCTGGGACGGCGGCTGAGTACGACGGCATTATTTATCAGCCGATTTCATCGTGGGAACTATTCTGGGCGGTCAACCCGTTTTACGCTTGCTGCACATTTCGCAGCTCAGTGTTAGCAATTACTGTGGAAGACTGGGAGCCACGCTGGCGCGCATTCACTATTGAACAAGAACCTCAGATTTTTGAATCGCGATTTCTGCTGCCGGATCATGTCGGACCTTCTGGCGCACCGGTGTGGTCCGCGCCCACTGTTGATGCTAAACGCAAACGACTCTATGTCGGCACGGGCGAGAACTATTCCTCGCCTGCAACAGACACTAGTGACGCCATCATCGCTTATGATCTAGAAACCGGCGCAATGGTGTGGAAACAACAGTTTCTTGCTAACGATGCCTGGAACGTTGCCTGCGTTATACCCGGGCACGTCAACTGCCCGAGCGAGCGAGGCGATGATTTAGATTTTGGCGCTCCACCCGTCTTAGTGAGTGTTGATGATAAAGATTATGTATTGGCGGGACAGAAGAGCGGCTGGATTTTTGCGCTTGACCCAGACGCTGGCGGTGAGACAGTGTGGGCCTATCGAGCGGGCGCGGGCGGAAAAGCAGGTGGAGTCCATTTTGGTTTGGCTGCTGATGAAACGCGTGGGGCATTGTATGTACCTATCAGCGATAGGGACGTAGCGGTGTTGGGCAGTAGTCATTCAGGCAAGCCAATGCCGTCACTGCAGGCGCTGGATATCGTCACCGGCAAGCCGCGTTGGGTGACGCCGGCACCGGGTGATTGTATGGCTGACGGTGAGAAGATTAACAGCTGTCACGTTGGCTTTTCAGCGGCTATTACTGCAACGCCAGACTTGGTATTTGCCCCTACATTGGATGGCTACTTAAGAGCATTTTCCGCTGAAACCGGCAGTGAAGTCTGGCGATACGACTCGGTACGAGACTACGACTCGGTGAATGAAATCGATGCGCGGGGCGGTGCTATTGATATGGGCGGTATGTTTTTGGATGGTCGCCAGCTATTTGTCAACTCTGGCTACGGGCAAGTCAGCCAAATTGGTGGAAATGCTTTTATGGTTTTTGAGCTAGTGGATGACGCAGAGTCGTTACAAGATACAGCTGAGGTGAATAGTGATGAAAAGTGATTTTAACGTGGCAGTCATCGGAGCCGGTCCAGCAGGGATCGCAGCAGGCCACGAACTGATAGCGCAAGGCTTTGATAATTTCACAATATTTGATAAGTCAGATGCGGCTGGGGGAACATGGCATATACATAGCTATCCTGGGCTTGATTGTGATTTGTGGGCGCACCCCTATACGTTTTCATACCGACCGAATGCAGACTGGGGTTCAAATTTTGCATCGAGATCAGAAATAGAAGCGTATCTGCAATCGTGTGCGACCGAATTTGGCTTAGACTCGCACTTTCGGTTTAATACTAATATTGTGAGCGCGCATTTTTCGCCAGATAAAACATGGTTACTAACTGATCAAGACGGTGAGCAGCATCGTTTTAATGCGGTTATTAATGCGATGGGTAATCAGCACACTGCTGTTTACCCTGACGTAGAGGGTATCGAAAGTTTTGCGGGCGACTCATGGCATTCAACGTTCTGGAAACATGACGTGGATCTCACGGGTAAAAAAGTTGTCGTTGTAGGTTCGGCGGCTGCAGGGGTGCAGATAGTTCCTCAGGTAGCCAAGCTAGCGGGGCAGCTTACAGTCTTACAGCGCACTCCGAACTGGATAATGCGGCGTAACCGCAAGCCATACTCTCCCTTTGTATTGGCGATATTCAAATATTGTCCACCTCTGCTGCGTTTATATCGCGCTTCGCTAAGCCTTTTAGCAGGGGTGGTGCTGGAGGGCGTGACGCTGGGTCATCAGCGGATGCAGCAGTTTGAGGATCGTGTGCATAAGTTTATTGCTGAGAGCATCAATGATCCTGAATTGCGTAAAGCGGTAACGCCAAACTCTCGGTATGGCTGCAAACGTGGGTTAATGTCCGACGAATTTTATCCTACGCTTAATCTGGAGCATGTGGAGTTGGTGGCGGAAGGTTTAAAGAGTGTACGCCCACACGGCATCACAACGAGCAGCGGGCGGGAGATTGAGGCTGATATCATCATTTACTGCACGGGCTACCGGATTCTTGATTTTGATCGCATTGCGGTTACGGGCTTGCAACAGAAGCACTTAGATGAAGAGATGGAGAAAGCTCCAATGGCTTATAAAGGCATTACTGTGCCGAGCTTTCCAAATTTCTTTTTCGCCGCTGGGCCTAACGGCTTGGCAATCAATGCGTCTTATTTTACAAATATTGAAGTCAACGTAGGTTCCATTGTTAATTTGCTGACCCAGATGCGAGAGCTTTCTGTTGACGCGATTACCGTAAAGCCAGAAATCAATACGGCTTACAATGAATCGTTGGCAGATGACTATGCAAAATATTCTTGGGGCCATAGCAGCTGCAACAGTTACTATAGAAATGAAGCGGGACATGCGCCGTTTCTGTTTCCCGGCGGTATTAAACGCTATAAGCAATTACATGCAGCTTGTTCTATAAAGGATTTCGAAGAAGTTTAAGTTTACCACTTGCCGCCTTATTGTCGTTAAAAGCCAGATCGGTCTTCAGAGAACGTGGACGTTTCGGCTGTTGACGCTGAATAAACGCCTGATAAGTATCCTTCTTTGACCTTAAGTTTATGTAGTTTCTCGCTGGCGTTGCGCGGCAATGGCTTATCGGAAAAACGAATGGTACGTGGCACTTTATAACCTGCTAAACGCTGGTGGAGATATTCTCGTAATGCCTGCTCCTCAGGAAGGTGTCCCGGTGTTGCGAAAATGACCATAACAAGTTCCTCGCCCATGGCGGTGTCTGGCTCACCGAACACCACGCACTCGTGGACTTGATTCATCCCATAAGCGGTGCTCTCGATTTCTCCCGGGTAGATGTTCTCGCCGCCGCGTATTACGATTTCTTTGATACGCCCGGTGATGTTCAGAAAACCCTCGCCGTCGATATAGCCGACATCACCGGATTTCATCCAGCGGCCGTCGACAAAGGTAGACGCGTTGGCTTCTGGCTGTTCCCAATAACCTGGGGTGCAGGTGACCCCGTAGAGTTCAATTTCTCCCGGGACACCCGAGGGCAGTGGGGCGCCGTTTTCATCGACCATACGCATTTCCATGATGGGCGTGACTAGGCCGGAGGCGTTAGGCTTTAAGTCGTAGATACAGCCGCTCATGGTGGCTCCCACTGCAAGCGTCTCAGTCATGCCGTAGCCGGCGGAACGACTCGGGTTGCCGCACTTTTCCTTAATTAGCGCGGGCATTCCATCAGGGGTCGCAGCCCCAGCGCCTGTGACTCGAATTAGCGACCGAGTGTCGTAGTCATCAAATGCTGGGTTCGCTAGCAGGTCTTGCACAATAGCTGGAACGCTACTCAGGCTCGTGACTTTTTCTGTTTGGATTAAGTCTAGTGCCTTGAGCGTATCCCACTTGTACATCATGACAACTTTTTGACCTGTCATCATCGGCAGATGGAGGCCACTAAGAAGTCCGGTGGCATGAAACAAGGGCACTGTCAGTAACGGTGTCTCCACTGTTGCGCCGCCCTTGAACTCTCTGGCACCCTCTAAAGATATGACCAGCATGCCGAGGTACATCATGTTGAACACCGACTGTGTCACGGCGATGTGCCGGTGCGCAACGCCCTTGGGAGAACCGGTACTGCCAGACGTGTAGAGAATTAGGCATAGGTCTAGCGGATCAGGTTTGGCTACTTGGTATGTTAGACCACGACCGGTTTCAACAAACCCTCCCCACTCCCGAACACGCTCGCCGGTTGGATACTCGCGGTCGCCAGGCACCACCACAATATCGATGTCTAGTTCACCCAGTTCGTCGTCCAGTAGGCGCAGGCGCGGGCCGTCGCAAATCAACATCCTGCTCCCCGAATCGGTTATGGCATATAATAATTCTTCTGTCTTACCCCAACTATTAACCGGCACCACTATCGCACCTACCAGCATCGCCGCAGAAAAAACAATCGACCATTCCGGGCTGTTGCGCATAGCGATGGCAATTCGGTCACCGGCGACTATGCCCGAATTTTGCAGCGTCGCAGCGCAAGCGTCCACCTCCCCGAAGAACTTGTTGAAAGTGTAACGCCGACCCTGATAGATAAGGCATTCGGCCTCGCCATGCCCGCGAGAATTTTGGATAATATCGACTGAAGAAGCAGGCGCATGTTTGAAAACCTTGTAGATGTGGCCATCGATCTCTCGGTTTTCCAGCTCGAAAAATCCGCCGCTGCCGGTGATTTCCTCTCTCGCCTTGCGTATATCCTCGATTGATATTGTCATAGCACTTTTCTTTTTCCTAGTTTTGTGCAGCAGCAGGATAACGCAGTATCGTATAATTCTTCAATTGAATTGAATTGAATTGAATTAGCAATGAGTTGGTTCAGCAAGGGCAGCCGCGTAACCTTGATGGGTCGGAATATAGAACCCAAAGGGGATGGCAAAACCCAGGCCTTCCCAAAGATAAGCTATTCGTGCGAGTCGATATATAATGCGAGAACGGCTATGCGTAGTGCATTTAGACTACTTTTATGTCAGAGAACCCCCCTCTTTGATGCAGAACACCTTCAACGCTGCTCGCATATCCGGTATTCAGCCAAGCAATCATCTCCAGAGGCAGGCTAAACGAATGGTTGAGATACGCCAAGCGGACATCGAGAGTCAATCGGCACCACGCGCGATTCTCGGTGAGAAATGTCGCATCCCCCGCGAGAATTTTATGCATCTTGATAATAACGAAGAGACGAAATGCCAGCACATGGTGATCGAGCCGCCTTTTCGAATTGAAAATCAAAGCGAGCTTTGCCTGACATTTTCTGAATACTGTACTGATGTTTAACAAGCGAATTTTCGACTCGTCAATACTGGCCTTTACTGCAACACGTGCCCAAAAAAACTAATTAATTCTTTTTGAAATAATTTTTTCAGCGCTATGAGAGCTCAGCTCTTTGCAAAAACAGTCAGCGACCGGACTGCCCTTAAAAATATCCTTTGATTTATTACTTGCTTGAGTTCTAGAACATTCAATGCGGGTAGAGCGGCATGAAGTAATCTGCTTTAAAAAACTAGTTGTAGATTTGGTACTCAGATTATAACCATCGCGTAGCGTCATACCTGCACTGTTTACGTCGTTCCTAGGCCTTTTCGTCTGCCGACATTTAAATGGTTAATCCTTAGATAGCAACAGTGCTCACGGGGGTTATAGCTCTTACCAACACGCCGTCTCGCTCGATGATAGTGGATTCCTTGGTGACGATGTTGTCAGGGATGACCCGATCACATGGTCGACTGGTGTCTCTAGCGAAAAACTTAATAGCGAGGGGTCTCGGGCAAAGATGTAGTCAATTTTTGACATGACATGCTGGGACAGGATTCTAAATCCATAGCGCAAAATATCAGTATCCTCAAGTCCGGGCATGAGGATAGCCAAAAAGTCGATTTTACAAGAAGCCTCTGCGGTATAGGTGTGTGTCTTGTTGTCGCTAACGGCGCAGTTGAGTCGGTATCGCCGCATGCGGGTGCGCTGTATTCATGTGTTTTTGCAACAGCCTGAAAGTAGGCTACACTTGTGTCAGCAAAAGGCCATTAAATAGGATGTTAATATGATTAAAAGATTCGCAGTAGCGGCAGCAATCGCAGCAACGCTGTCGGCAACACAGGCAGGCGCTCAGGTGGATGAATCTTCGCAGCAAACAGCAGAGGAAGTAAATCGCAACGAGCAATGGATTCAGCGGAGCGAAGACAAAGCAGAGCAGCAAGCGCGGGAGTCTCAGCAACAGCGCCAACAGCAAGAGATGCAGTTGCAAGGTCAGGCGGAAGCAGATCAGCAACAGCTCGAGGACGATCAGCAGCAAACTAACGCGATTATGAACGATAGCGGCGGCTAAACGCCGCAGGGCGCGGACGCCACGCACTCCGGCACATGGGTATATTCGCCTTTATGTGTCGATTTTTTCGGGCCTGTCGAAGCCTTACAACTGTGGGACTAATTTTTGTTACATATGCGAGCTTGACGCAATACCCATTCCTCTAGGACGTTGCTTTTTAAGGCTGTCTTAAATGTGCGGCATAACGCTATTGCGTTATTGCCGGGGTCGGCGCTCCTTCTTCCTTTGGAATATCAAGCGTCATCGTGGTGAAGGCGATTTCGGCGCCATGTCGATAAATAATTCGCCCTATATCCATCATAATTTTGTCTTGGATGGCTTGAAATTTTTTCCAGTTTGTCACTTTTGTAAATGTATAGACTTGGAAGTTAAGAGACGAACCTCCGAAGAACCCTTCTGTTACAGAGCCCATGTCGGTACTGCCGTTCACCACATTGACTAAGGTTAGGCAACTTTGGTCAATATCTGAGTGGCCTTCAAGATAGGTATAGATATCTTTTTGGATGACTTCAAAGGTGTCAAAATCGTCATATCTCAACCCTATGTATTGCAATATCCTGCGATTTGTCATTCTCGAGGCGTTTACCACTGCCTGCGTAATTAATAAGTTATTGGGTGTAAAGACTAATCTTTTATCAAACGTTCTAATATGCGTCAGGCGCCAACTAATTTTTTCAACTGTGCCTTGAATCTTCCCATCTATCGTATAAATCCAATCGCCAACCGCGTAAGGGCTGTCCAGGTAAATAATAAGACCGCCGAAAATACTCGAAATCGTATCTTTAAAGACCAAAGCGACAATTGCTAACCCTCCACCTAGGTATGCAATGCCTGCCGCAACTTTAAGTCCAAAAATTGAGGCCACGGAAAAAACAAGAATTGTAACGGTTAGCACTTGCCCAAGTTTGTGCAGTTGCTCAACTTTTGAAAAATTGTTGTAGCCGCCGTCTGTTCGAGTATTTTTGTTAATTAAATAGGTTTTCAGTCGTGAGAGGAATGTATTCATTAGTATTAAAAAACACAGTGCAAAAATGAGTTTCACACCGGGTGCTACTATCTGGTCAAAGAAGTTGGTGAGCTTAAACCAGCTCAAAACATTCATAGCTATAAAGTAAAAACCAATGGCAACAGTCGCCAGTCGTAATGGCTTGTCAAAAGACACATAAAATAAAAATAGGATGGCTTTTGGGTGCTGTGTCGCTTTCTCATAGCGTTGGAAAAACAGGCGAATAGAAAAGTAGGTTGCTATGGTCATGAACAAAATAATCACGAGAATTATCAGCTGCGACAATGAAATCTCGTATGCCTTAAAAAAATCTAATAGCGTATCCATGATTTAATAGTCTGCCTCCATCTAATACACTTATGTTTTTTACACGGTCCGGTCGTCGCGAATGCAGCTTGAGCTGAACTGATTCTCAACCCTACAAATAATGTACCGCAGTGACCGCCTGACATGCATAGGGTGGCGGGTCACTCTGTCGATTGGTCCCGTTCTCCCATTAAACCTCTAAATATTTGTCGGTCACAGCTCCTTCACTGGCGGAACTGACCAGCTTGGCGTACTTTGCCAGAGTGCCGCGGGTTGAATAGGGCAGTGGTGCAGTCCAGGTCGCGCGGCGTGCCGCCAGTTCTGCTGCGTCAACATGCAAGGTAATCTCGGCATTCTCTGCGTCAACAGTTATCTTGTCGCCGTCCTGCACCAATGCAATAGGACCACCGAGGTAAGCCTCTGGTGTTACATGGCCGATGACGAAGCCCCTTGAGCCGCCAGAAAATCGTCCATCGGTAAGTAGTGCTACTTCCTGAGAAAGACCACGGCCGTTGATGGCGCTGGTGGGGCTGAGCATTTCGCGCATGCCTGGTCCACCTTTGGGCCCCTCGTAACGAACGATCACCACGTCACCCGCGACAATGCTGCCCGCCATAATAGCAGCCATTGCAGCTTCCTCGCCTTGAAAGCAGCGCGCCAACCCAGTAAAAGTTAGGCCTTCATGCCCTGTGATTTTAGCGACAGCACCTTCTGGTGCCAGATTACCGCGCAGTATTACTAGATGGCTGTCTTTCTTAATGGGATCTGACATCGGGCGAATAATTTTTTGCTCTGCTGGATAGGCTTCTACAGCAGCGAGGTTTTCCGCTAGTGTTGTGCCGGTAACGGTCATGCAGTCACCGTGTAATAAGCCTTCCTGAAGCAGTAGTTTCATCAGTGGTAAAATGCCGCCGATGGCGATTAATTCACTCATTGCGTATTGTCCCGCAGGGCGCATATCCGCTAATACGGGGACACGCTTGCCAACGCGACTGAAGTCGTCCAGTGATAGGGGAATATTCGCGGCATGAGCTATGGCGATGAGGTGGAGTACTGCGTTGGTGGACCCTTCTAGCGCTATGGTGATCGTAATGGCGTTTTCAAAGGCTTCACGGCTTAGCATGTCGCTGGGCTTGAGACCTAGTTTAATAAGGTTTCGAACTGCGGCACCGGCATTGTAGCTGTCCTGCGTCTTGTCCTGACTGATAGCATTTTGCGCCGAACTGCCCGGGAGAGATAGACCGAGTGCTTCCATTGCAGAGGCCATTGTGTTGGCGGTGTACATCCCGCCGCAAGAACCAGGACCGGGGATAGCTGTGGTTTCAATTTCGGTCAATTCAACGTCTGATACCCTGCCAGCGGCGTGCCCTCCGACCGCTTCAAACACTGAGACGATGTCGCGTCGTTCAGCACCGGGTAGGATTGTACCGCCGTATACGAAGACACTGGGCCGATCCATACGTGCCATAGCGATCCCGCAAGCAGGCATATTTTTGTCGCAGCCACCTATGGTTACAAACCCGTCAAATCCTTGAGCGCCGACTACTGTCTCGATCGAGTCTGCGATAACCTCGCGCGACACCAATGAGTAGCGCATGCCTGGTGTGCCCATGGAAATACCGTCTGACACCGTGATAGTGTTAAACACTACCGATTTGGCTCCCGCCTCATCAGCCCCTGTCGCCGCCGCATCAGCCAGCTTATTGATGTGCATATTACAGGGGGTCACCATGCTCCAAGTGGAGGCGATGCCGATTTGCGGCTTGCCAAAATCCTCGCGTTTAAACCCGGTGGGATAAAGCATTGCTCGGCTCGGTGCCTGCTCGACACCATCGACAATTATCGAACTGTAGGGACGTTCGTTCGTCATGGACATTCCTTACCTATGATATGAGATTGCTAACGGGGTGCAGAATAAAACGCTGGGGCATTGGTAGTCAAATGGCGCACCCTAGGTGCTGCCGTGCTGAAGGCGCTGCTGGCAACAATATTTTTAACGCGGCCGTCTTTCAGATAGCTCCGCACAAAAGGCGTTCATGCCTGCTCTGTGACTCGCTCAACGGTGGGGGCATGGGGCAGCCCATCACCGCAGCCACACTGGCGATAATTTCTCGTTGCATTGGACTCAGTGTACCGTCGGAGCGAGCGGCCACCGTCATTGCTTTCAGCACGCTTGGTTTTAGCAGAGGGTAACAGTCTGCTAGTTCGTGCACGGCTAGTCCGAAGGCTTCAACGTTTGCGTGTTTCTGGGTCAGAATTGCCATCTCGGTGAAACCAAGAGTATCCGCTCCTAGACGAAATAGAGATTGCGATTCACCGCTGCCCTCATAGGCAAGGATCGACAGCACTGTTTGCAAATGTGTTGCTACATTTTGCAGCCTGCGATAGCGCGCTCGGCTGGGCCTAACAGGAATACATTCAGGGTCTAGGTAGTGCCGCACTAATTGGAATAGGCACCGTTCATGCAATTCTGTTTGATGGTCGACTCGGATGAGTTGCGGTAGCGTATCTTTGAAGGTCTGGTATTAAATCAGAGACATAGATTTCAACGCCGGCAAACACATTTCGAGAAGGGGCAGACGATGAGAGGTGCCCAGCGCGCGGACACTAGAATAAAGTGTTGTGACCAGTGTATCTAATCCGACTATTCCTGCAGCGATGATGATGCAGGCGCTCTATAATTCACGCACACGAATATTACGGTACCACACAGCGTCGCCATGATCCTGCAGTACGAGGTAGCCCTCCTCAGACTGACCATATTCTGACATATCTGCGAATTTGCTGGCAGCAGCCAGCGTGTTCCAATGATCACTACCGCGCTCAATACTGACCACCTTAACCCCGTTTAGCCAGTGCTCGATGTGATTATTATTCACCCTGAGTAGCACGTCATTCCATTCCCCCGGCGCTCGCACAGTCTCAGGATTTGCGGCTACCATACCGTAGAGGGCGCCTGCTCTATGGGTCTTGATCTGACCATCGCGATGACCCTCATTGTCCAGTACTTGCATTTCGATACCGGTCCGCCATGAGACATTCTCCGTTTCATCTTTCACGAGGTAAAAGATACCGCTGTTACCCCCAGGTGAGATCCTCCATTGCAGACTGAGCTCGAAATTCTGGAAGGTCTCACGGTAATAGATTAGGTCGCCGCCAGGGCCGCCGAAGACGGCGCTTTTGATCATATCCCACATTGGGAAGAGCCCACTCTGCACCAGCGCCAGTTCACCATCCTCCGCTTCCCATTTGCGCACAGCATTGGCGTCGCCCCCATAGTTACGCCATCCTGCAAGGGTTTCGCCATCAAAGATATCCCGCCAGCCGTCTTCGGATATTGCGCTCACCGGCGCTGTGGAGACTCTTTGAGGAATTGCATTCAGTGTGTACCAAGCTTCTGCAGTCCACAGAGGCTTGCCGGCGTCCGAGCGGAGCCGATCATTGAGTCGCAGGTAGATAACATACCCTGCTTTTAGGCCGGGAATCTTCAAGCGTATACTGCGCCGATCATTGGCGATTTCTAGGGCAGAGACAGTGAGGACAGTTTCATCGTACTTAGGCCCACCATACTGCTCGTCAGGGTGATAGAACCACTGCTTCACTAATACATCCGAAGGCGATATTTCCTGGTTAGCTGCTAACGGTTGTGTTAGCTCAATAAGAAACCCATCCTCCTTGGCCTTCATAGCTATTATTTCGAAAGCAATATTGTCAACCCAAATCATTCGTTCCAAGCCGAACCAGAGCTTGTCGTGCTCGCTCCAGTTGGGTGGATTGCCAACCTCACCCAAGTATATGGCGCCGTCTGGTCCGCGCGCCATCCGGTTCACGCCACCTTGCAATCCTCCGCTGAAGTGAAAGACGGCACCCTGCTGCCGCCCAGCTACGGTTTCTAAAAACAGTCGCTTGATGCCCCCGTTATATACGTCTCCGTGGATCATTTGTCCGGCATATGGCCCCTCTGTCAAAAGTAGCGGTTGTGTCGGTGAATTACCGACTTCATCCTGCGGCAACCAAGCAGTTGGAGGAGTTTCTTTTATACCGTTTGGGCCTGTGTCTGGCACTGCCCTTGAACCGTAAAATCCGCCCTCATTGACCTGAATGACTTTGCTTGAGGGCAACCAATCACCCTGATTGTCGGTGACGTAAATGTCATCGTTCGGCCCAAGCGCAATGCCGTTGGGCGTGCGGAAGCCTGAAGCATATGTTTCCACTTTTCCAGCTTTGTCTGCGCGCAGGAGTTTACCCTGAGTTGAAAGTTGGTCTGGGCAACTGGCGCCACCAGGCAGTACGCAGATCGACAA
>PKDD01000121.1 GCA_002862465.1 Haliea sp. | reverse complement strand
TACCGAAGGCCGGACTTGAACCGGCACTCTCTTGCGAGAATCGGATTTTGAATCCGACGTGTCTACCAATTTCACCACTCCGGCATAGAGGGATGAGGCGACGCAAGTAAACGCGTCGGCCCCAGCAGAGCGCGCGATTATAGCAATCGAGTTCCAAAATTCAATTAATTTCCTTAACCCGCGGTAAGTTTGCCTGTACACTGCCCGCCGGATTCGGTGCACGCTGATTCTATGAAGGTTGCCCTGATCGGGGCGATTGATCTGAGTATCTAGGGAGAAAAGAGCATGGCAATGACATTAGTCAAAAAGACGGCTGAATATATCATCTACAAGCGCGGTGATGAGCGTTACGCTGTAAAAGATGTAAATAAGAAGGCCGTCAATGGTGAAGAAAAGGCCCGCATCTTATTAGCGGAAGACCTAATCAAAGTGACGCTTCCCGGAAAGCCTGCTGTCGAAGAAGAGACGGCAGACGAAGCGGTAGCGGAAGAAGCTTCTGCGGAGCAGGCGCCCGCCGAAGAAGAGGTTGCTGCCGAAGAGGCATCCCCCGACGACTCACCTGCTGAAGAAGCATCCACTAAGGAAGAAGAGAAGTAAACGGCTTAGCTGGCTTTAGAGGGCCGGCCCAGTGCCGGCTTTTTTATCCATGAAACGCAGTGACTTCAATTACCATTTACCTACGCGGCTAATTGCCCAACATCCGCTGTCAGAGCGCAGCGCCAGCAGGCTTTTGCTGCTTGAGCGCGATAAAGGCGTCACGCGTCATCAGCGCTTCTGCGAGTTGCCAGATTTTCTTAATTCAAATGATTTATTGGTCTTTAACGACGCTCGGGTGATTCCCGCTAGGTTGTGGGGGCAAAAATCGACAGGCGGCAAAGTCGAGATTTTGATTGAGCGCCTGACGGGCCCTAACAGCGCAGTGGCTCATATTCGGGCAAGTAAGTCGCCGCAGGCTGGATCGGTCATTCACCTGTGCGAAAGGTCGGGTAGTGAACCCGGTATTTTTCAATTGATGGTTACTGGGCGCGAGGGGGATCTGTTTTGTGTGTCCTGCGAGAAAAGCATCGCATTAGTACAAATCCTCGAGAGTATTGGCCACATGCCACTGCCTCCCTATATCGATCGTGAAGATGAAACTGCTGACCGAGAGCGTTATCAAACGGTCTATGCTGCGCGTCAAGGCGCGGTCGCAGCGCCTACGGCAGGCTTACATTTTACCGAAGATTTGCTCGCACAGATTGATGCTCTTGGGGTTAGGCGAGTAGCTGTGACTCTGCACGTCGGCGCGGGCACATTCCAGCCAGTGCGAGAGGAAGATATCGAGCGACATGTGATGCACAGTGAATTTGTTGAGCTTAGTGAAGTCGTGTGCGCAGCCGTGCGCGAGACGCGATCGCGCGGAGGTCGGGTTATTGCGATAGGCACAACAGCAGTGCGTTCACTAGAATCCGCGAGTATTGCCACTGGTAATATACAGCCCTTCCTTGGGGACACTGACATTTTTATTTATCCTGGGTATCGTTTTCACAGTGTCGACGCAATAGTTACTAACTTCCATTTGCCTGAATCGACACTGCTGATGTTGGTAAGCGCCTTCGCTGGAAGAGACGTTATAATGGATGCCTACTCTAATGCGATAGAGGAGGAGTACCGATTTTTTAGTTACGGTGACGCCATGTTTATAACGGGTGAAAAGCGGGAGTAGAGGCAACGATGAGCGGCCAGTGTGATATGCAGTTTGAGCAGTTAGGCCGTGATGGCCCGGCTCGACGCGGGCGCTTAATTTTTCCGCGTGGCACCGTAGAGACGCCAGCGTTTATGCCGGTAGGGACTTACGGTACCGTCAAGGGCATGTTGCCACGAGATATACGTGCGACCGGTTCCGAGATCATTTTGGGCAACACCTTTCATCTTTGGTTGCGTCCCGGCACTGCGATTATCGAGCAGCACGGGGATCTGCATGATTTTATGGCCTGGGATGGGCCTATTTTGACAGATTCAGGTGGTTTTCAGGTGTTCAGTCTAGGCGCGATGCGGAAGATTTCGGAGGCGGGCGTCGCATTCAAGTCGCCGATTGATGGCGCTAAAGTTTTCCTCGACCCCGAGACGTCAATGCAGATTCAACGCAGTTTGGGCGCAGATATTGTTATGATCTTTGATGAATGTACGCCCTATCCCGCGACTGAGCAGGAGGCGCGTCGGTCGATGGAGCTATCCCTTCGCTGGGCCCTGCGCAGCAAGTCTGCGCATGGAGATAGTTTGGCCTCGCTGTTTGGTATTGTGCAGGGCGGGATGTACCCGCAACTCCGCCGTGAATCGCTCTCTGGATTGGTTGATATCGGTTTTGACGGTTATGCTGTCGGTGGGTTATCGGTAGGAGAACCTAAAGAGGAGATGCTCAGTGTGCTTGATACTTTAGGTCCTATTTTGCCAGTTCATAAGCCGCGTTACCTGATGGGCGTTGGAACACCTGCAGATCTCTTGGAGGGGGTGCGACGAGGCATTGACTTATTTGACTGCGTAATGCCCACGCGTAACGCTCGCAACGGTAATCTGTTTACGTCTTACGGGCCGCTTAAATTGCGTAATGCTCGCCATAAGACAAGCACTTTGCCACTTGATGTTGAGTGCGACTGCTACACCTGTCAGAATTTTAGCCGCGCATATCTGCACCATCTGGATAAGTGCAACGAGATTCTTGGTTCCCAGCTCAACACTATCCATAATCTGCATTTTTATCAGCAGCATATGGCGGCCATCCGCACTGCTATTGAAGATGGCGTCTTGGAGCAATTTTCTGAAGAATTTTACGCGCGGCAGGCACGTGGTGTGTAATGTATAAAATGTGCTTTTATGTGCCGGCATCGCATTTAGAACAGGTCAAGAGTGCTGTGTTCTTAGTTGGGGCTGGGCGTGTCGGAGGCTATGACCGCTGTTGCTGGCAGGTGCTGGGTGAGGGAGAATTTCGACCTCTACAGGGCAGTAGTCCTTTTTTAGGGCGACAGAACGAGCGTAAAAAAGTGGCGGAATATCGAGTAGAGTTGGTGTGTGAGGCCCAATATATCCGAGCTGCAGTAACTGCATTGCTTGATGCTCACCCCTATGAGCAACCCGCTTGGGATGTTGTTATGCTTGTTGCTGAGTTGCCAGCCTGATGGTTGATCCTGGTGGACTTTTGCACCGTATTTCTGCGGCGTTACCTCTGGATAAAAAGCCTTGGAAACGAGCTCTAGGAGAAGGCCAGTGGCCACAGGCTGCTGTTCTAGTTGCCCTTACCGAGGAGGCTGAGCCTCGGGTTTTATTGGGGCGGCGCGCGATGCACTTGCCGATGCATCCCGGGGAAATCGCCTTTGCCGGCGGGAAGCGCGAGGCGCAAGATCTTTCACCTTGGGACACTGCAACCCGTGAGGCAATGGAGGAGGTCGGTCTACCACTCGAAGTCATTCAGCCGCTGGGAGAGTTGGAGCCATTGATCACGCGTACTGGCTTTGAAGTATTTCCCTGCGTTGCCAGCGTTCCTGCCGCGCCTGATTTATTTGTTGACGCGAGAGAATTTGACAGTGTTTTTTTTTCGCCACTGGCTGTTTTCGGAGACCCTATTATATTTCGTATGAAGACGATGTCCTATGGCAGCGCGTCTCGCCGTGTGCCCCATTATCAAGTGGGCAAAGACAATATTTGGGGTGTCACCGCTGCTATACTGGTGCTGTTGGCGAATGTTGCCTACGATGCAGGTTTTGATTTACAACGCGACTGGAAGCAACAGCCATGAAGTATAGTCTGGGTGATAAACGAGTGACGCTGCTGGGTGAAGGACATTTCATTGCGCCAAATGCAGTGGTGATTGGTGAGGTCATTTTGCATGAAAACGCTAGTGTATGGTTCAGTTGTGTGCTGCGCGGTGATGCTGACCTTATAGAGGTGGGAGTTGGCAGTAATATTCAAGACGGAACGGTGATGCATGCGGATCCTGGTTTCCCACTGAGAGTGGGGAAGAACGTAACTGTTGGTCATAATGCAATGCTGCATGGCTGCACGATTGGGGATGGCTCACTGGTCGGTATAAATGCTGTTGTTCTTAATGGAGCTAAGGTAGGGAAAGGCTGTTTGATAGGTGCTAATGCACTCGTCACGGAAAACATGGAAATTCCCGATGGTTCTCTTGTGTTAGGGTCGCCTGCTAGGATTAAGTCCCAGTTGTCCCAAGATCAGCAGCTGGGCTTGATATACACAGCGAATCATTATATTCGCAACGGACAGCGTTATAATGCAGATCTTAAGGAGCAGGAATGAGCACCGATGATGTGAAATCACCTTGTATTTCGATATGCGCGTTGGACGAGAACGATATCTGTATGGGGTGTTACCGTTCTGCGGAGGAGATTACAGACTGGTTTATGGCTACGGATGAGCAAAAGCACGAGGTATTGCGGATTGCGGACGAGCGTCGGCAGGCAAGCACTACTATTCGACTCATGTAGCTGTGTGCGCCTGAAATCGTGGCCCGTTAACTAGACGCAACCGCGCACGGAGCGTGCTCGGGTTAGGCGATAGGCCTAGCCAGCACTGAGCGCACTACATTCCCTTCAAGCTTAAGAATTTCTAAACGATAGTTTCCTATGATTAATCCCGTGGGTGCAGCGGGAAATGATTCAAGATATTCCAATATCAGCCCGCTTAGTGTTTTTGGCCCATCGGTTGGCAGAGACCATTCAAGTGTTTTGTTGATATCGCGAATATTTTCTGTGCCATCTATGGTGTAGCTGCCATCGCGCTCTGACAGTATACTTTCTGTTGTTTCAGCCATGTTGGAAGTAAAGTCTCCGACGATTTCTTCCAGAATATCACCTAGTGCGACCACCCCTCGTACTTCACCATATTCGTCAACGACAACTGCTAGCGGTTTTTTCATTTTCTGGAAATTTATCAGCTGAGTATGCAGAGGCGTGCTCTCGGGGACAAAATAAGGCTTTTCCATCTCTCGTTCTAGCGCGGCCCGGTTCAACGTGCGCCCATTGACAACCCGGCTGATACTTCGCATGTGAAGCACGCCAATGATATTGTTAATGTCATCACGCCAGACAGGCAGTCGTGTGTGCGCAGTCGATTGGATTTTGAGCAGTATCTCTTGGTCTGTGTTGTCGAGATTAATGCCGTAGACTTCATTTCGCGGGACCATAATGTCATCGACCGATACCTGTACTAGGTCCATGATATTAATCAATAGTTCTCTGTGCCTTGCCGGAATTAACTTCCCGGCGTCGGTTACGATGGTTCGCAATTCATCGGCGGAGACGTGCTCGTAAGCTTCCTTTTTTGGATCAAAGCCAAGCATATGGGATAGCCTGTTCGTCACTGCGTTTACCATTGCAACGACAGGGCTTAAGAGCGCCATTAGCGGGAGTAAAATAATGCTTGCGGGGAACGCGACTCTTTCAGGGTGAAGCGCTGCGATCGTTTTTGGTGTGACTTCAGCAAAGACAAGAATTATCACTGTCAATGTGCCTGTGGCAATGTAGACACCGGCATCTCCCCACAGCCGTATAGAGATTACTGTCGCCACGGCTGAGGCAAAAATGTTGACCAAGTTGTTGCCGATCAGGATCAAGCCAATTAGACGATCTGGCCTGTCCAGTAGTTTTCCGGCACGAATAGCTCCGCCGATCTTGTTTTTCTGCAGGTGCCTCAATTTGTGTCGATTGAGCGTCATCATCGCGGTTTCTGCACTGGAGAAGAAGGCCGAGAGAATGATGAGTACAGCAAGAATTGAAAACAGTATACCCAGCGGTGCTTCGTTCAAAGCCGGTTTGAACCTCGTAAAATACAGCGTACGCCATCTTGAAGAAAAACCAGCGGCGGAGCAAGTGCCTGTTTAGTTTTTAGCGTTGAATCAACCACGGTGCAAGATCAGTTCCAGCACCAACTTAGAGCCGAAAAAAGCCAGTACTAACAATCCAAAGCCAATAAGCGTGAAGCGCACGGCAGTATTGCTGCGCCAACCTAACTGATAATGTCCCCACAGTAAGGTGGAAAATAGCAACCAGGCGGCTATCGTCAGGACAGTCTTGTGAACCAGAGATTGATTGAAAATATCGTCAATGAATACTCCGCCTGAGGCGATAGCGATGGTCAGCAGTGCCACACCAATCCAAAGGAGTTCGAATAACATAGCTTCCATTAACTGCAGTGGCGGTAGCACCTGAATAATCCCGTGGGTTTGGCGATTCTTCAACTGGTAATCCTGCAAGGCCAGCACAATAGCTTGAATGGCTGCTAGAGTAAGCACCGCATAGGCTAGGATTGAACTGCTAATGTGTAAGATCATCCCCGCACTAAGATTACCGAGAAGCGGTGTTGTGTCGGGTGCGAAAGTGGCTACTAGTACGGTTATGGCCGACAGCGGAAATAGTACGATCAGCAAGTTCTGCAACGGCCTACGGGTCAGAGATGTGACGCATGCCAAGTTAATCACCAGCGAAATAAGCGCAGCAACCTTGAAGATTCCTAAGTCGACCCCTGCGTCATGGAACACAATTTTCCACACGATAAGCGCGTGCGACGCTAGCGCGAATAACCCGAGTGCAAAGATACCGCGGTCGAGTTTTTTATGCTGTTTCGACAGGCGCAGCAATTGCAGTCCGGTGGCGGCCAGATACAGCAGTGCGCAGAGCGGAGCGAGTAATGAAATTGACATCGGTTTGGGGCTTAGCCCGGAGTAAAGTATACTAGCTCTTTTTACCGACTTGTAGCGGCAGAATCAATAGCAATTGCCGTTCCGGTTTTAAATAACTCTGGGAGATTCAGATGTTTGAGAGTTTGAGTGATCGATTGTCCCACAGCCTGCGCACTGTTTCGGGAAAGGCGCGGTTGAATGAGGAAAATATCCAAGACACGATGCGTGAAGTTCGGATGGCGTTGTTAGAGGCCGACGTGGCGATGCCCGTGGTAAAGGGCTTCGTGGACGTGGTCAAGGAGCGGGCGCTCGGCGAAGACGTGATGCAGAGTCTCAGTCCAGGGCAAGCGTTTCTCAAAATTGTGCAGTCCGAACTTGAGGCTACCATGGGTTCAGCTAACGAAGGGCTGAATTTGGCGACCACGCCGCCAGCGGTGATTATGATGGCAGGCCTTCAGGGGGCAGGTAAAACCACGACAGTTGCGAAGCTTGCCAGGTTGCTCAGAGAGCGGGACAAGAAAAAGGTCACTGTTGTCAGCGCTGACGTCTACAGGCCGGCAGCGATCAGGCAGTTGGAGGTGCTTGCAGAAGAAGTTGGCGTGGATTTTTTCGCCAGTGACATCGGTCAAAAGCCAGTCGCGATTGTGCAGGCTGCCATCGCGCATGCAAGAATTAAATTCAGTGATGTGCTGATCGTTGATACCGCAGGTCGTTTAGCAGTTGACGCTGAGATGATGGCTGAGATCGGGGAATTGCATGCGGCTATAAGTCCGGTGGAGACCCTGTTTGTGGTAGATGCTATGACGGGTCAGGATGCCGCTATGACCGCGAAGGCTTTCGGTGATGCGCTGCCGCTGACCGGTGTCGTGCTGACCAAGGTTGATGCGGATACGCGGGGGGGTGCCGCTCTGTCTGTCAGATCGATTACCGGAAAGCCGATCAAATTCCTCGGGGTGGGAGAGAAGACCACCGCGCTAGATCCCTTCCATCCCGACCGGCTGGCTTCGCGTATTCTTGGGATGGGGGACGTACTGTCCCTGATTGAGGAAGTAGAGAGTAAAGTTGACAAAAAGAAAGCTGATAAATTAGCGCGCAAGATCAAAAAAGGTAAGAAATTCGATCTTGAAGATTTTCGTGAGCAGTTGCAGCAAATGAACAATATGGGCGGAATAACCGGCATGCTGGATAAGTTGCCGGGTATGGGCAAGATGGCTCAGGTGGCGCAGCAGAATGTCGATACGAAGATGTTTGCACGAATGGAGGTTATGATTGATTCCATGACCCCGAAAGAGCGCCGTAACCCCGAACTCATTCAGGGTAGCCGCAAGCGGCGTATTACCCAGGGCTCTGGAACTCAGGTGCAGGATCTCAATCGCCTATTAAAGCAGCACAAGCAAATGCAGAAGATGATGAAGAAAATGAAGGGCGGGGGCATGGAAAAGATGATGCGTGGTTTAGGCGGAATGATGCCTCCCGGGGGGCCTGGCGGAAGTTTCCCTGCGCGGTGATGGATTGTATCTAGTATTAAAAATAACGTGTTCTGGGGTTTAATACTGGACGTATTTTCCGTATGATACGCCACTTTTCCGGTATGCCGGTTGAATTTCGTTGCGGGCGCTACTGCAATATCGCGGTATGTCCCAGTTTATTTTAGGAAATTACGTAAAATGGTAATAATTCGTCTTGCTCGAGGTGGCGCCAAGAAGCGCCCTTTTTACCACCTTACCGTGTCGGATAGCCGCTGCTCGCGTAACGGACGCTTTATAGAGCGTGTTGGTTTTTTTAATCCGACCGCACGCGGTCAGGAGGAGCGTTTGCGCGTCGACGCTGACCGTGTAGAGTACTGGCGAGGTCAGGGTGCGCAGATTTCAGATCGTGTAGCAAAGCTGCTGAAGGATGTTGCTGCCGCGGCATGACAGGGTAGCCCGGCTGAACGCGGGCCAGCGTGATGAATGAGTCCGCTGTCGAAGACATGCTGGTGGTTGGCAAAATTACTGGCTGTTATGGTCTCAAAGGTTGGGTAAAAATTCATTCTTACACAGAACCGCCGGAGAACTTTCAAGGTTTCGATGGCTGGCAGGTGATGCGCAGGGGCGCTTTGGAGGCGCTGGAGTTTGATACATTTAAGCGCCATGGTAGGGGTTTTGTTGCCCATATATTGGGCGTGGACGACCGAACTCTCGGGGAATCCTACAAAGGATTAGAGGTCTCGGTGCCAGCAAGTGCTTTACCTGCGCTGCCGAAGGGTGAATATTATTGGCGTGATCTGCAAGGTTTGCAGGTCTGGTGTAAGGACGGCCAGAACAGTGTGCTGATCGGTGTAGTCGAACATCTGATTGAGACTGGCGCTAACGATGTGCTGGTTGTCAAAGCCTGTGAACACAGTATAGATTTGCGGGAACGTCTGATTCCTTATTTACCCGGCGACACAGTAACCCGAGTAGATATTGAGGAGGCGGTGATTGAGGTTGATTGGTTCCTTGACGAGGACTGAAGGGGGCCGACTGAAAGCCCTAAGCGTGACACAATGCGTATTGGATTGGTGAGTCTTTTTCCAGAGATGTTTGCAGCGGTGAGTGACTATGGCGTTGTGGGAAGGGCGGTCAGGCAGGGCCACGTCGACCTTACTATCTGCAGCCCTCGCGATCATGCGTTGGATTCCCATCGTACGGTGGATGACAGACCTTACGGCGGCGGCCCGGGAATGTTAATGAAAATTGATCCCTTGCAGCAGGCCATCGCCGCGGCACGGGCAGGGACAGTGGCGAATGCGCGGGTGATCTACCTCTCGCCTCAGGGACAGGCGTTCGATCATGATAAAGCTATAGAATTTGCTGGTTTAGAGGGATTAATTCTAGTCGCCGGGCGCTATGAAGGGATTGACGAGCGGCTGATAGAGTCCGAGGTGGATGAGGAATTGTCTATTGGAGATTATGTGTTGAGTGGTGGTGAGTTAGCCGCCATGGTGGTTATTGATGCGGTGACCCGGCAATTGCCCGGTGTATTGGGGCACGAGGCATCTGCGCTCGAGGACTCTTTTGTTAACGGGTTGCTAGAATGCCCACATTATACTCGGCCCGAAACTTATCAAGGAAGGCATGTGCCGGACGTATTATTAAGCGGTAATCATGAAGAGATTCGTCGCTGGCGTCTTAAGCAAGCACTGGGAAGAACCTATGAGCGCCGTCCAGAGCTTTTGCAGGGAAGGCTTATGAAAGGTGAAGAAGAGACATTGTTGGCGGAATATGTCCGCGAACGGAAGTTATCGATAGAACACTAGCTGTGAAGCTGTAGAGTTATTTAATAGGAGTACCGCATGAGCACTAACAAGATCATTTCCGAGCTTGATGCAGAGCAGATGGGTAAGGAACTTCCGGAGTTCAGCCCCGGTGATACCGTGGTTGTTCAGGTGAAAGTCATCGAGGGTACCCGCGAGCGTTTGCAGGGTTTTGAGGGCGTTTGTATTGCCAAGCGTAACCGTGGGCTGAACACCGCATTTACGGTGCGCAAGATCTCCCACGGCGTGGGTGTAGAGCGCACATTTCAGACTTACAGTCCAATGGTGCAGAGTATTGCTGTCAAGCGCCGTGGAGACGTGCGCCAGGCAAAATTGTATTATCTGAGAGAGTTGAGTGGTCGCGCCGCGCGAATTAAGGAAAAGTTGTAGGACGTCGTTGCGATTATTGGCGATGCTGAAGGCGGCCCGCGGGCCGTTTTTTTGTGCCTGAGGTAATGAGTTCATCTGCTGGAGAGAAAAAAAGGTTTTGCTCGTAAGTTCAGTGTAAGAATTGTGATACGGTAAATCCATGCCTACAGATACTGTCATTCATCCGGATATCGAACGCTATATAGACGCTATGTGGATGGAAAAAGGCCTAAGTAGCAATACGTTATCGTCCTATCGGCGCGATCTCAGGCAGTTCAATGAATGGCTGCTTCAAGAAGAGGGTAGCACTATCACGCAGGCGACTCGCTCAACCCTGCAGAAATACTTGGGAGCTCGTTTGCAGCAGGGTCAGTCACCTCGCTCCAGTGCTCGATTTTTGTCCTGCGCGAGAGGGTTTTATCATTATCTGTTACGTGAGGGGGCGCTTAGCCTTGATCCCACAATGGATGTGGACAGCCCTCGGTTGGGGCGGCCACTCCCCAAGGCGCTGTCCGAAGCGGAGGTGGACCGCCTGTTACGGGCTCCCGATTTGGATGCCGTGCTCGAATTTCGCGATCGTACAATGCTGGAATTGCTTTACGCCTGTGGTTTGCGGGTGAGTGAGCTAACGAGTATGCAAATGGTTCAACTCAGTATGAATCAAGGTGTTGTGCGTGTATTCGGCAAGGGCAGTAAAGAGAGGTTGGTGCCTGTCGGAGAAGAGGCCCTGCGGTGGTTGCAGCGTTATCTAGCGGGTCCGCGGGCAGAGCTACTCAGGGGTCTTCCATGCGAGGCATTATTCCCTAGTCGCCGAGGGACACAAATGACTCGCCAGACCTTCTGGTATCGTATTAAAATATACGCTGATCGAGCAGACATCAAGAAGCACCTATCACCCCATACTCTGCGTCATGCATTCGCTACACATTTACTGAATCATGGGGCCGATCTCAGAGTGGTGCAAATGCTGTTGGGGCATAGTGACCTCACGACAACGCAAATTTACACGCATGTGGCGCAGCAACGGATGCAGGAACTGCATGAGCAACATCATCCTCGGGGTTGAGGAACTAAACGGGGTAAATGCTGCTCCAATGAACGCGGGCATTAAACAACGATTGTGGGGAAGTCATCCCACGCAGATAAGGATCAGAGCATGAGTTATAGAACTTTGAAGTTAGCATCAATGGTTATACTGATGATGGTTGCCCCGCTCGGGTTGGCCGCAGAGACGCTGGATAAGGACGAGTTGGACGCGCTGCGCGCAACATTAAACGTCGGGGGCGTCGAGGTAACGAGTGCTCAAATGAGTGAAATGCCTGGTGTGGTCGAGGTGCAATTGAAAGCAGGCCCTAGAGTTTACTCTAGCGTCAACGGCGATTTTTTCATTGTGGGTGATCTCTACTCTGTTGGTCCGACAGGTTTTGTCAATTTGGCCGAGCAACGTCGTGATCAGGAGCGAATGGAGGTGCTGGCAAAGGTAGACAGCGATGACATGATCGTTTTTTCTCCGGAGGGTGAGACCCTCGGTTATATCTACGTGTACACCGATGTCAGCTGTTACTACTGCCAGAAACTGCACCAGGAGGTGCCTGAACTCAACAAGAATGGTGTCGAAGTGCGGTATTTAGCGTATCCTCGTGCAGGAGTAGATTCGTCTCCTGGTAAGCAACTGGTCAGTGCCTGGTGTGCCGACAATCCACAGGAAACCTTGACGAAATTGAAGAGTAAGCAGTCAGTCCCTGAAAAGTTCTGTCAAGATAACCCTGTTGCTGAACAATTTGCGCTGGGTCAGGCGATGGGCGTCAACGGAACACCCGCTATTATTACTGAGACGGGAGAAATGATTCCCGGCTACAGGCCGGCTGCAGATTTGATAGAGGTTTTGGGATTGAACTCACAATCCGGTCAATAATGCCCGAGCACGCTTTGCCGCGTTGCCAGTAGGGGGCTGACTCAGTAGTGTCGGCCCCGTTTTTTAATAACGGCGCTGCTGCGGGAGCGCCCTGTAGAGTCAGATAATCGTGGATGACCAATTTCGGCGTATTGAGCGCCTACCGCCATACGTGTTCAATATCATCGGTGACCTTAAACAGCAGGCTCGCGCGGCTGGTCAAGACATCATCGATTTCGGTATGGGCAACCCTGATCAGCCCACGCCTGAGCATATTGTCGATAAGCTAGTGGAAACTGCCCGCCGTGGGGATACCCATGGGTATTCTCAGTCCAAGGGCATACCGCGCTTGCGTAAAGCGATCTGCGATTGGTATCAGCGGCGCTTTGATGTCTTGTTGGATCCTACCTCTGAAGCAATAGTGACGCTGGGGTCAAAGGAAGGCCTAGCCCATTTGGCGCTAGCGACCACCGGCCCTGGCGATGCCATATTGGTGCCGAATCCGTCTTATCCTATTCACCCCTATGGTTTTGTGATTTCTGGTGCAGATATCCGTCATGTTCCTATGGCCGAGAATGAGGAAGAATTCTTCGCTGATCTGGAAAAAGCCATAGTTACCAGTTGGCCGCGCCCCAAGATGTTGGTGCTAAACTTTCCATCTAACCCTACTGCACAGTGCGTGGAGTTGGAATTCTATGAGAGAGTGATCAAAGTTGCGCGCGAGCATTCAATCTGGGTAGTTCAAGATCTGGCCTATGCCGATTTGTGTTACGACGGTTATGTAGCACCCTCAATCTTGCAGGTGGAGGGAGCACGGGAAGTTGCCGTGGAGTTTTTTAGCATGTCTAAGAGCTACAATATGCCTGGTTGGCGCGTTGGTTTTTGCGTTGGAAACAAAGTGCTGATCAGTGCGCTGGCGCGAATGAAGTCTTATCTTGATTACGGTATGTTTACGCCCATTCAGGTTGCTGCCATTGCAGCGCTAGAGGGCGATCAAAGTTGTGTTGCGCAAATTGTAGCAATGTATCAGTCCCGCCGGGATGTATTGTGCAGCGGCCTCAATGCTATTGGCTGGGAGGTAACTCCACCAAAGGCTACAATGTTTGTCTGGGCGAAAATTCCTCAGTTCTATCAGGAGTTGGGCTCAGTTGAGTTCAGTAAAAATTTACTCACTGAAGCCCAGGTCGCGGTGTCCCCCGGGATCGGTTTTGGCGAGTACGGCGAGGGTTACGTGCGCTTTGGTTTGATTGAGAATGAGCATCGCACACGTCAGGCTGTTCGCAACATTAAGCGGATGTTTAAACATGATGGCTTTGCCTGAATGACCATGCGCCTGCAGCGCAAATATTAAAAGTGGAAATGCAATTGAAATCAGTCAACATCGGCATTTGCGGCCTAGGTACAGTCGGAGGTGGCACATTTAATGTGTTGCGGGACAACGCGGAGCTAATAATGGGACGCGCGGCGGTCGAACTGCGCGTGATTCATGTCGGGGCCCGTCACGATAGTCCTGCTTTAGACATGGCTGATATTCGTATCAGCCGAGACATATTTGACGTTGCGCGCGATCCGGAAGTGGAAATTCTGGTGGAGCTGATCGGCGGCACGACTGTGGCGCGTGAACTGGTAGAAGCGGCAATTATGGCCGGTAAGCATGTAGTTACTGCTAACAAAGCTTTGATCGCAGAGTATGGTAACCAGATTTTCGCACTTGCGGAGAAGCACAAGGTGGAAGTTCGCTATGAGGCGGCTATCGCTGGCGGCATTCCTATTGTCAAGGCATTGCGCGAAGGCTTGGCCGCAAATCGCATTGAATGGCTTGCAGGTATTATCAACGGCACCGGCAATTATATCCTCACTGAGATGCGTGACAGAGGCCGAGAATTTGCCGATGCACTGGCTGAAGCGCAGGCCCTGGGTTATGCCGAGGCCGATCCCGCTTTCGATGTAGAAGGTACCGATGCTGCGCATAAGCTGGTCATTCTCGCGTCGCTTGCGTTTGGTGCACCGTTACAATTTGATGCCGTCTACACGGAAGGCATAACTGCTCTGACAACACAGGATGTCAGGTATGCATCGGAGCTTGGGTACATCATTAAGCACTTGGGTATTGCGAAACAAACTCGTGAGGGTATTGAATTGCGTGTGCATCCAACGCTAATACCTAACGATCTATTGCTGGCGAATGTCGATGGCGTAAAAAATGCGATTCTCGTGGAAGGTAGCGCGGTAGGGCCCACACTTTATTATGGTGCCGGCGCGGGTGCGCGGCCCACAGCGTCTGCGGTGGTAGCCGATTTGATCGATTTGGCTCGTGACGTCGGCGCGGGCAGAAGCGCTCCACTTCCGGCCCTTGGCGTCGCTTTAGCTGATTTGCGAAGCCTGCCCATCATACCGATTGAAAAGGTAAGGACGCCTTGGTACCTGCGCATGGAAGTAACGGACAAGCCCGGTGTGTTGTCCAGAGTCGCTAGTATTTTTAGCGAGCAGGGCATTAGTATAGAGGCTTTGATTCAGAGAGCACCGGACGAGGGCCAGACCTTGGTATCACTCATTGTACTTACTAACAAGGCGTCTCAGGGCAGTGTGGATAACGCCGTGCGTGAAATGGAAGCATTGGAGACGATTAATGGCAAGGTCACGCGCATTCGGGTAGAAGCACTGGACGGATAGCCGGTTAGGGCTTAAGAAGGGATCAGGGACACGTGAAATACATAAGCACCAGAGGAAAGGCGCCTGCGCTCAATTTTGAGCAGGTCCTCCTAACGGGCCTAGCTTCGGATGGTGGGTTGTATGTGCCTGAGGCATTACCCCTGTTTTCCAGCGCGGAAATTGCGGACATGGCCAAGCTTGATTATCCACAACTGGCGCAAAAAATTATTACACCCTTTGTGCATGAGTGTATTCCAGCGGATGATCTGCGCTCGATGGTAGTGGAAACTTATGCTGAGTTTCGCCATAACGCGGTGGCCCCTCTGGTACAGATCGGCTCCGACCAGTGGGTGCTAGAATTGTTTCATGGGCCAACGCTGGCTTTCAAGGACTTCGCATTGCAGTTGCTTGGACGGTTGCTAGATTACGTACTAGAACGTAAACAGCAGAAAGCGGTAATATTGGGCGCCACCTCGGGCGATACCGGTTCAGCTGCGATTGAGGGTTGCAAACAGTGCAAGAATGTTGACATATTCATATTGCATCCCAACAACAGAGTGTCTGATGTGCAGCGGCGGCAGATGACAACTGTAATGGGAGACAACATTCACAATCTGGCGGTAGAGGGTAACTTCGATGATTGTCAGGCGATGGTGAAAGCCAGTTTTGGTGATCAAAGGTTTCTGCCCGACGATCGCCAACTGGTGGCAGTGAACTCCATTAACTGGACGAGAATTATGGTCCAGATCGTGTATTATTTTTATGCTGCACTGGCCCTAGGCGCGCCCGCGCGTCCAGTTTCGTTCTCTGTCCCTACTGGAAATTTCGGCGATATCTTTGCGGGTTATCTTGCGCGGCAAATGGGATTGCCCGTTGATCGCTTAGTTATCGCAACCAATCGTAACGATGTATTGCATCGCGTGATGACGGGCAATACGTATGGTCGTCAACCGCTAGAGCAGTCATTATCTCCAAGTATGGACATTACTGTTTCAAGTAATTTTGAACGACTGTTGTTCGATTTGTATAATAGAGATGGCGCGGCTATCGCTGACTTGATGCAGCAATTTGACCATGGCGACGTGCGTTTGAGCGGAGCTGCGATGCAGCAGGCACGCTCATTGTTCAGCAGTCAATGCGTCTCGGATGAGGAAACCAGCCAGCAAATAGCTAGTACCTGGCGAGACTGTGAATACCTGCTGGATCCGCACAGTGCCATTGGTGTGAAAGCTGCGTTAGACAGTAATGTCGAGGCGGGAAGGGCGATGATTACCATGGCGACCGCCCATCCTGCGAAATTTCCAGAGGCCGTTAAAAGCGCGGGTCTGACAGAAGCCGTGGCCCTGCCGCTGCATTTGATCGACCTATTCGAACGCAGCGAACGATTTCAGGTCCTGCCAAACAATTTGGCAGCGGTTCAGGATTTCATCGCGGCTAACATTAACGCCTGAACTAGGCCGTCCGTAAAGTGCAGAAACTTATTCGCCGTCGGGAGGTTGCCTCTACGGAGAATTTTTTTGATACCGATATTCATCCACTGTTGGCGCGTGTGTATCGCGGACGCGGTATCGTTTCATGCGATCAGTTGGATCTGTCCCTTGAGTGCCTTTTATCGCCAACTCGGCTGCTGAACGCAGACCGCGCAGCGGTGATGCTGGCAGATGCCCTTACTCGTGACGATAGGATTGTTGTTATTGGCGACTTTGATGCAGATGGCGCCACTAGCACCGCACTTGCAGTCTCCGCCCTCAGGGCTTTCGGTGCTCGTCATGTTGACTACTTGGTGCCCAATCGCTTTGAGTATGGCTATGGCTTAACCCCAGAAATTGTCGCGCTCGCAGCCGTCGATAAACCCAATCTGATCATTACCGTGGATAACGGGATATCCAGCTTGGACGGCGTAGCTGCGGCCAAGGAATTGGGTATCAGCACGCTCATCACTGACCACCATTTGGCAGGTCGAGAGCTTCCTATGGCGAACGTCATCGTGAATCCTAATCAGCCTGGGTGTGAGTTTCCCAGCAAAAATCTCGCAGGTGTGGGTGTTATTTTTTATATTATGCTGGCGCTGAGAGCCGAGCTGCGCGCTAGGGAATGGTTCGAACAACGTCCGCCGGTCAATTTGGCCCAGTATTTGGATCTCGTTGCACTGGGAACCGTTGCGGATGTTGTGCCTCTAGACCGCAATAACCGCATTCTGGTTGCAGCAGGTCTGCGGCGGATTCGCGCAAGCCAGTGCCGTCCCGGTATTTTGGCTTTACTTGAAGTGGCGTCCCGTCAGCCTCACTCGGTAGTTGCTTCGGACCTTGGATTTGCGGTTGGGCCGCGTATCAACGCTGCGGGACGTCTGGAAGACATGTCCATTGGTATTGAGTGTCTGCTTTGCGAGACCCTAGTCGGCGCTCGCGCGCAAGCTGACAAGCTGCATCAACTCAACCAGGATCGCAGGATTATCGAACAGGACATGCAGGCAGAGGCAATCGAAATCATAGCTAGGTTGTCGTTTAAGGGAGATACCGATCTGCCCATTGCTATGACGCTCTACCAGAGCGGATGGCACCAAGGCGTAATCGGCATCCTTGCGTCACGGATAAAGGATAGGCTGCACCGGCCCACAATAGCGTTTGCCGACGGTGACTCGGGTGAAATTAAGGGTTCGGCACGCTCCATTCCCGGCATTCATATTCGAGACATTTTGGATGCTGTCGCCACACGCCATCCCGGGTTGATTACCCGCTTCGGGGGGCACGCGATGGCGGCGGGTCTCACGCTACGAACAGAGGACTATGAGGCGTTTTCCGCGGCCTTTGTTGTAGAAGTTACGCGGCATGCAGACGAGGTGCAGTTGCAGGCAGTGATTGAATCAGACGGAGCGCTGGTGCCGGCTGAATTCGAGTTGGAGTTGGCTACGACACTTCGTTTTGCGGGGCCTTGGGGACAGCATTTTTCAGAGCCAATGTTTGATGGTGTGTTTTTAGTCGTCAGTCAGCGTTTGGTAGGGCAGAAGCATCTCAAGCTTGTATTAACACCTGTTGGTAGTAAATCGATGTTAGATGCCATCGCTTTTAATGTCGATCTGGACAGGTGGCCAGCTTCGGAAGTCGAGGAGGTTGAAATTGCTTACCGTCTCGATGTCAATGAGTTTCGTGGGCAGCGCTCGGTGCAGCTTATGGTCGAGCATCTGGTGGCACTAAGCTGACTTTAAATCGTTTAATTACGCATATGAGTAAGCGAGCCCAGGCTGTTTTTTCTGTTACGCTGCCTGCCGCTGGGGTAGAATGCCGCCTCCTGTATTGTGCGGTTTAATAACATGCTTGAAATCAATCCTCTTCTGATGCAATTGAAAGATATTCAGGTGCGCGCTGACGTGCTGAGGGGGTATCTTTGACTTTGATCAGCGTAAGGAGCGTCTGGCCGAGGTAGAATTGGAATTGGCTGAGTCCAGTGTCTGGGAGCAACCGGATCGCGCTAGAGAATTGGGCCGTGAAAGAGTGTCACTTGAGGCCATCGTGCGTACCATTGAAAAACTTGATACCAGCGTTATAGACGCTCGGGATCTGCTTGATCTTGCTTCTGGTGAAGACGATGAGGCCACTGTTGCTGAAATTGAAGATGAGGTAGACAGTCTCGTCGTATTGTTGGAGCAGTTGGAGTTTCGGCGGATGTTTTCGGGTGAAATGGATTCAAATAATGCGTACTTAGATATCCAGTCAGGCTCCGGCGGAACAGAGGCACAAGATTGGGCAGAGATGCTGTTACGCATGTATCTGCGTTGGGGTGAGGACAAGGGGTTCAATACGGAGTTGGTCGAGGCATCAGGAGGCGATGTGGCCGGAATCAAGAGCGCCACCATAAAGTTCGAGGGCGAGTATGCCTTTGGTTGGTTGCGAACTGAAACGGGCGTGCATCGCCTGGTCCGCAAATCCCCTTTCGATTCAGGAAATCGAAGACACACATCATTTGCATCGATTTTTGTGGCACCGGAAATCGATGACAATATCGAAATCGATATCAACCCAGCTGATCTTCGTACCGATACCTACCGTGCTAGCGGTGCCGGTGGCCAGCATGTTAATAAGACCGATTCGGCCGTACGCATTACCCATAACCCCACGGGTACCGTGGTACAGTGCCAGACCGAACGTTCGCAGCATCAGAATCGCGATAATGCGATGAAGCTGCTGCGTGGCAAGCTGTACGAATTGGAAGTGCAAAAGCGGAATACGGAAAAACAGGCCATGGAAGATAGCAAAGCAGATATAGGATGGGGCAGTCAGATTCGTTCTTATGTGCTAGATGATTCCCGTATAAAGGATTTGCGCACGGGGATAGAGACGAGCAACACTCAGGCAGTGCTCGACGGCGATATTGACCGATTTATAGAAGCGTCACTGAAAAGCGGACTGTGAGAAGTATTATGAATGAGCAGAAACAGGCGTCTGGACAAGGAACGGAGGATGCGCGTGAGGAGAATAAACTAATAGTTGAACGTCGCGGCAAACTGGCAGCGCTGAGAGATCAGGGTAACCCGTTTCCTAACGATTTCAGGCGATCCGTAATGGCGGATAAGCTGCTAGCTGAATTTTCAGACTGCTCGAAAGAGGAGTTGGAACAGGCCAATCGAATTTACTCCGTCGCAGGCCGTTTAATTCGTAATCGAGGCTCATTTCTGTTGCTTCAGGATGGCACTGACCAGATACAACTGTATGTCAATCGCAAAGGGCTTAGCGAGAGTTCGTTGACGCAAATCAAAAGCTGGGATCTAGGTGATATCGTGGGCGCTACTGGCCCACTGCACAAATCGGGTAAAGGCGATCTCTATATCAACATGGAGGAGGCGCGGCTTTTGACCAAAGCTCTGCGTCCCCTGCCGGATAAATATCACGGGCTGGCTGATCAGGAGTTGCGTTATCGGCAGCGCTATGTGGATTTGATAGTGAATCCTGAGTCACGTCAGATATTTCGGACGCGCTCTAAAATTATCGCATTTATTCGTGATTACATGAGCGATCTTGATTTTATGGAAGTTGAGACGCCGATGATGCATGTTATCCCTGGGGGAGCAGCGGCGAAGCCGTTTATCACGCGCCATAATGCGCTTGATATGGAGATGTATCTGAGAATTGCGCCAGAGCTTTATTTGAAGCGCTTAGTGGTCGGTGGTTTCGAGCGTGTCTTCGAAGTTAATCGAAGTTTTCGTAATGAAGGCCTTTCGACACGTCACAACCCCGAGTTCACTATGCTGGAATTCTACTGGGCTTATGCCGATTATGAGGATGCGATGAACCTGACTGAGGATATGCTGCGCAAGCTTGCTGAAACAGTGTTAGGTAGCACTACGGTGTATAGTCAGGGAGGCACATACGATTTTTCCAGACCCTTTAATCGTATTACAGTGTTTGACGCTATTTTGCAGCATAACGCTGACATCAGTGCTCAACAGCTGTCTGATATATCGGCCGCAGGACTTATCGCGCAGGGCCTGGGCATCGAACTTAAGGAGAGTTGGGGGTTGGGTAAAGTTCAAATAGAGATATTTGAAAAAACAGTGGAGCATTTGCTGGATCAGCCAACTTTTATTACTGCCTATCCTACAGAAGTCTCGCCGCTGGCCCGGCGTAGTGACGCCGATCCCTTTGTGACTGATCGATTTGAGTTTTTTGTAGGGGGACGTGAACTCGCTAATGGATTCTCTGAACTCAATGATGCGGAGGATCAGGCCGAGCGGTTCTTGTCTCAGGTGGCGCAAAAGGACAGTGGAGACGAAGAAGCGATGCATTTTGATCAGGATTATATCCGTGCTCTGGAGTATGGGCTGCCACCCACCGCGGGTGAGGGGATTGGTATTGATCGTTTAGTGATGTTGCTCACTGACTCTGCGTCTATTAGAGATGTATTATTGTTCCCTCATATGCGACCTGAATGACAGCGGTTGTTATGTGATCCCCATTATTATTGCGTTCTTTCACAAGGCTGTCGATTGAACTGTCAGGGGGATTTTGAATGCGCTACACTCGGCAGAGTTAGTTTACCTTGAGGACATCATTTTGTTATTGATCCGCGCCCCCTTGTTTTCATTGGCTGTCATGGTTTTGTTGGTTCAGGCGTGTGTATCTGGGTCTCCCGCAGTCGAGACGTCGCAAGTTCCAGGCTCTAAAACGGGTAACGAAATCACCCTCAATCTGACAGATCAAACCCTAGCACTGTGTGCCAACGAACGAGATGCAGGCGCAGACTATACCTATCTGGAGAAAGGATTTGGTGCAATGGTGTTGGGCGATAATGTTGAGGCAGTGAAATATTTCAGGCGTTATCAGCGCCTAGAGTCATCGCCGGGGGCAGACTGGGAAGCGGGCATCGCTATTGCGTATGAAAAAATGTTGCCTGATAGCCCATACTATAACTGGAGAGCTGCGGCGGAAGACTATCGTCGCCTAATGAGGCGTGTGCCTGAGGGCATTGAATTAAACCAGCAAGTTTTGGTCTTGAGCACAACGTTGGCTTTGTTGGTGCAACTACATGATTATATTGACGAACTTCAAAATGAAAAGGATGATCTCAGTGAGAGTCTGGAAAAACGTGAGGAAGCTCTTAAGCGGCTGCGTGAGTTGATTTTGGGTCAGTAGGGATTAGAACTGTAAAAGTCGACCCAACGCCAATTTCGCTTTTTACCGTTATGCTTCCTCCCATTAACTTGCAAAAGTCACGCGAGATGGCCAGTCCCAGTCCCGTGCCGCCATAGTTTGCACTCGTAGACGGCTCGGCTTGAGCGAAAGCGTCGAACACGTAAGACATTTGGTCACTGGAAATGCCTATCCCAGTGTCCTCCACAGAGAATGTTATCCACCCTGGTTGCTCCGGAACTTCCTGCGCGCTGACTCTAATATGTCCATGTTGGGTGAACTTGTTGGCATTGCTCAGCAGATTAGTAAAAACTTGCCTAAATTTTGCGGCATCGTTGTAAAGCGCGGGCAATTCTTTCAGGTCGCTGATTAGCAGCTCATTATGGTTGTTTGTCAACAGCGGCGCCAAAACTTCACACGCCTGTTTGATGACTACCGTAGGGTTGAATGTCTCACAGTGTAGGGACATCTTGCCGGTCTCAACTTTTGACAGGTCTAGAATGTCATCAATGAGAGTGAGCAGTTGCCGGCCGGATTGAATAATAGTGCCCAAGTCCTGCTGAAACTGTGGCCGATTTATATCACTTTTGTCACCCATCTCATCATGCAGCAGTTCGCTGTAGCCAATAATGGCATTTAACGGTGTACGCAGTTCGTGACTGACGTTGGCCAGGAACATACTCTTGGCTGCGTTGGCCTCGTCGGCAGAATCTTTAGCCTTGCGCACATCATAAATAGCGTTGCGCAATTTGTCTGACATGTCATTGAATGCATCTGCCAGATCGCCTAGTTCGCCGGTGTCGTCAATGTTGTCAATACGATAGTTGAGGTCGCCACTTCCAAAGCGTTCCGTGCCTTTTTTTAACCGCTTTAATGATGTATTGGTATAACTCAGTAAAAAATAACCCAGAGTTGCGGTGAGGAATATGGAAGAGAAAAAGCCGATTACAGTAATACGGTCAGTCAGATCAATAGTCCGATCAATAATGTCAGAGCGCTGAGCTGCTATGAATTCTTGCCGCCGCTCTAACTCGCTGAGGCGCGCACTAGCCTGCAGAAAGGGCAGAGGGTCATTCATGTTCATCTTGAATGTTGGGTCGTTGTAGCTGCGGTAAAACTTCAGCCAGCGCTTGAGTAGCTTGCTGCTACTTTGCCACAGCAAGTCATAGTCTAGTTCAGTCACTCCGCGGCTCAACTCGCCGAGCTTTTGAATTTTTTGATTAATCACAACGAGTGCGTCCTCAGCCCGCTGCAACTCTGCATCTCCCAACTGCTCTTCGGTAGTGTCGCGTAATGCCGCCAGTATGAGTATTTGTTGTCTCTGATCTTCTAGTAGCTGCTCTATTTCTGTTGACAGCTGAGCCGCGGAAACCGAGTTTCGATAGGCAAGCATGCTTTCATTTCGCGCGTAGCTGCCCCAGAAGTGCGTTCCCACATTCGCTGCAAAAAGCACGAGTATAATGACCAAAGAGAGCGTCAGTTGGCGACGTAGGCTCATGCGCGAGTGAGTTCCCGTATCTTGGTGAGTAAACTCGGAAAATCGACCGGTTTAGTGGCGTAGTCATCACAACCCGCTTCCATAGCGTAGACTTTATGGGCTTCTGTAGCGTGCGCGGTAAGGGCAATAATAGGAATGTCTTGGATGCTTTTGTCACTTTTTGCCCTGCGACTGGCGGCCCAACCATCTAAGACAGGTAGGTTCATATCCATTAAGACGATACTGGGTTGCTCCACGTGCATGATATCCAGAGCCTGCTGCCCATTAACGGCGGTGATAACGTCCAATCCAGCACGATTCAGTCGTCGCACCATCATATTGCGATTGAGTTCATTGTCTTCCACGAGCAGAATACGCTGGCTCGCTGTCATGTTTTTTCTCCGGCGATGTGATGTACCAGAATGGTTTCGTCTATGCCCCTAACATTGATCCGCTCACTGCGACCCACTATATAGCGGCCTTCGAGGCTTTGCAGCGTACTTTCTGAAATCAGTATTTCACCGCCAGCGGTAACATCTTCAATACGAGAGGTGACGTTCATTGGGTGGCCTACAAAACCATACTTGCTGCGTCTTTCTGAGCCGATATTGCCGGCAATGACATCGCCGGTATTGATGGCGATACCAGTGGTGATGGCGGGAAACCCTTCTGCCTCGTTGAGTGCATTAATATCTTCCATGGCAGCCTGCATCGCAAGGGCACAGTTGACGGCACGGTCCGCATCATCGTCTCCGTAATGGGGCGCGCCAAAAACAGCTAAAATGGCATCGCCAATAAACTCGTCGATGGTGCCATTATGGGCCATAATAATGTCGGTCATCCGCCCTAGATATCGATTCAGCATCGAGACAACTTGAGCTGGCGCCAAGTTTTCACTGAGGGAAGTGAAGCCTCGGATATCAGATAACATGATGCTGACCCTGCGTAGATCCCCTCCCAGTTCTAACCCTTCTGGACGTTCCAAGATGTCAGTGACGATCTCATCGGAAAGATAGCGCCCAAAAGTTGCCCTGATAAACTTCTCATTGCGCTCTAATTGCAAGCGATATTGCTGCTCCTTGTCATGCCAACGCTTGCGCTCTATTCCCGCTTTGATTCGAGCCTGCAGTAGGACGGGATTAAATGGCTTGAACAAATAGTCGTCGGCTCCGGCCTCAATACACTCGATGATGCCGTCCATATCTTGGCTTCCCGAGATTACAATAACCGGAGTCGCTCTCCACTCGGGGTGCTCCTTGATGCGGCGCAGGACCTCATGGCCGCTCATGCCCGGCATTATTAAATCCAGTAGAACGACGTCGACATCACTCTGCTCTAGCGCACGGAGTGCCTCTTCGCCGCTGGCTGCGGTAATAACGATGTGCCCAATGCGAGACAGATTTCTCGCAACCAGCTCCCGATTTTCCTGGCGATCATCGACCGCTAAAATAAACCCTGGATCTGATTGAATGTCTCGACTCTGATTGTTGGGCTGCACGATGTTGCCGTTGTGCGCAGCGCGCACGGACTCCAACAGTGATGCAAGTATGGCATCGAGATTTGCGTAAGATGCACCGATATCTTCACGTAACATTTCGGCGTAGCCGCGCAGCGCCGTCAGTACATTCATTAGGTCGTGGCTGTGGGTGGCGAGTTCTGCCGTATTCAGGATGTGTTCAAGGCGGCTGGCGGCGTCGAAAATATGGCTGAAATCGCCCAGGGTCAGCTCTCCTAGGTTATGCTGTTGGACGGAAAACTCCAGCCGCAACACCTCTAAGTCGTGTCGCATCTGGTCTATCCATTCTGGGCTTGAACGGGTGCTGATGGTCATGGATTAGTGTGCTGGGCGATTCTGCGCATGCAGGGCCACAGTTCCATAGATTCTAGGTGTCTAGAGTGTAACAATATGGCGGGAAACGCACACTGTACTTATCCCTGAAATTTTTGCCTGAAGTGCGCCATAACGAGCAGTTGGAAGCTGCAGAAGAGTGAAATTGGGCCTCATTGCAAAAGGGGTGTGCCAATTTTGCTCTCAAGGGTGCGTTTTTCTAAAACTTTGAGGTACTATCTACTGCACTAAGAATCGAGATCGGGTGTACTAAATGTTGCAGCAAGTTGAAATATTTCGGGGCCTGGCGGCGGAGGAACTGAATGCTTTGGTCGCTAGTAGTACAAGCCGGTCATTTCCAAAAAATACGGTGGTTATTCATGAGAATGATCCGGCGGATTCGCTGTTTGTGATTGAAAGCGGCAAGGTTAAGGTTTACTGCAGCGACAAGAACGGTAAAGAGTTCATCATGAACACCCAGGCCGCGGGAGATTATTTTGGTGAATTGGCGCTGCTTGATGACTCCACCCGTTCTGCGTCTGTTCGCACGGTGGAAAAGTCCAGTTTTTGCATTATTTACAAGGAAGACTTTAATCGGGTGTTGGATAACCATCCGAATATTGGCCGCCAGTTGGTGCGCAATCTTGCGCAGCGTGTGCGTAAACTAACTGCCGATGTAAAAAGTCTTGCCCTGCAGGATGTTTATGGTCGTGTGGCTAATGTCTTGATGGACCTGTCTGAAGAGCGCGGTGACGGTTCGCTCTACATACCCGAGAAACTGACGCAGCAGGATATTGCCGACCGTGTAGGTGCTTCACGAGAGATGGTGGCCAGAATCCTTAAGGATCTTACTATTGGTGAGTACATACGGTTTGAGGGGCGGCACATTATTATTAACTCCCGCTTGCCGGCAAAATATTAGGTATCCTTGGCTGAGCCCTGCTCGGGTTGCGGCGATACCAATTCGACTGGAATATCAGGGTTTTTTGCGGGGTTCACCCGGGTAGCGATGGCTGTAGGGAAGTTTCCGCTTTGCCGATACTGGCCGAAAATGGGATGCGACTTCTAATGTCAATCAACTCGGCTGACTATTAGCCCTAACTGCCCGTTCGCCATCTTGGCCTCAAGCTCGTCCCCAATTGAAACTCTGCCGGCTTCTCGCACCACCGAGCCACTCGCGTCTGTAACGATAGCATAGCCGCGCTGCAGAGTGCCAAGCGGACTTAGGGAGTCGAGCATCTGCGCCATATGAGTCAGCTGGTTTGTGCAATCCTGTAAACGTTGCCGCATCGCAGTCTCTATTTGTTTACGCTGCAGCAGGGTGTCACGTTGGAGTTGTTCTAGTTTCGGGAGTGGCGACTCCGCCATCAGGCGATTCTCAAGCAGTGCTAGCGTACCACGATGTCTCAGCAACGTGTTTTTTTGGGCGAGTAGCAACCGTTGCTCGAGTTCATCGAGACGCTGTGTCCGCTCGCGAAGCTGCGCCCCCGGATGCTTCAAGCGCTGATTTAAGTGAGATAGATGAGTTGTTACCGCGGCAAGCTTGCGTTGGATCGCACGGACTAAATTGCCCTCTGTAATTTGCAGGCGTTGTTTCCATTCTTGCTGATCAGGACTCAAGAGTTCTGCCGCCGCCGACGGAGTGGCGGCCCGACGATCTGCGGCCATATCGGCAATACTGAAGTCGACTTCGTGCCCAACGGCACTGACGACAGGTAATTCACTGGCCGCAATGGCACGAGCCACTATTTCTTCATTGAACGCCCACAGATCTTCTAGGGAGCCTCCACCGCGACCGACGATCAGTGCATCAAGCTTTATTTTACCTTCTCTTTGCCATTGATTCGCTCGGTCAATGGCCCTCGCGATGAGTGCTGCTGCACCTTCGCCCTGCACCGGCACGGGGAAGAGGTGCACATCGATAGAGGGGAAACGCCGCTTTAGAATGGTCAGTATGTCGTGAATAGCAGCGCCCGTGGGGGACGTAATAACACCCAAATGTGATACGGATACGGGCACAGGCTTTTTGCGCGCTGACTCAAAAAGGCCCTCTGCCAGTAATTTGGCCTTGAGTTGTTCGAACGCGGCTTGCAGTGCGCCGGCGCCAGCATGCTCCAAATGTTCGGCAATTATCTGGAATTCTCCCCGGCCCTCATAAAGTGATACACGGCACCGTAGGCGGATCGCATCTCCATTTGACGGCGTAAACTTCAACCGCTGATTGCGATTTTTGAACATCGCGCAGCGAACCTGGGCGCTGGTATCCTTAAGCGAAAAGTACCAATGCCCGGAGGAGGGGGCCGCGAAGTTGCTGATCTCGCCCTCAACCCAGACGAAGTCAAAGTGGCTTTCCAGCAAAGACTTGGCTTGCCTATTGAGTTGGCTGACAGATAGCAGTGGAGGTGATTTATCAGGTGTGACGCGAGTATTCAATAGACGGCGGGCTCAGCTTCATATTTTCTTCGATGCCGCAGTGTACTTTATTCGGCTTTCAAGCGCATTCTCCTGCTTTCTGATGCTGCGGTAATTGTGCTGCAGTGCACTTGTATTTATACTTGAGGATGCCGTTTAACCGCTCTAGCCGGAGAGTTACCCTTATGCTACGTATTGCTCAGGACGCCCTTACTTTTGACGATGTTCTATTGGTGCCTGGCTATTCTGAGGTTGTTGCTGGTGACGTATCACTGTGCACACAGCTAACGCGGGGCATCAGTCTTAATATTCCTCTTGTGTCGGCCGCTATGGATACGGTTACCGAGTTTCGCCTTGCTATTGCTCTCGCTCAAGAAGGCGGTCTGGGCATTATCCATAAAAGCATGACAATCTCCGAGCAGGCGGAACAGGTGCGCAAGGTCAAAAGGTTCGAAAGTGGTGTCGTAAAGGACCCTATTACCATTCAGCAAGGGGCAACTATCACTGAACTGATTACCCTAACGGGCGCCCATGGCATATCCGGAGTGCCCGTGCTCAATGGCGAAGATCTGGTGGGCATTGTGACGCGTCGCGATGTGCGCTTTGAATCTAACCCAGAAAAGCTCGTTTCCGCCATCATGACGCCCCGGGATAAACTAGTGACGGTGAAGGAAGCTGCTGATCTGGCGGAAGTGCAGGAACTGCTGCATCGACACAGAATTGAAAAAGTGTTGGTCGTGAACGATGCATTTGATTTATGCGGCATGATCACGGTTAAGGATTTTGACAAGGCTGAGAGCTTCCCCAACGCGTGTAAAGATTCCTATGGTCATCTCCGTGTGGGGGCTTCGATTGGCACCAGTGCGGACACTGATGACCGGGTAGAGGCGCTGGTTGCCGCGGGAGTTGATGTGCTGGTGGTGGATACGGCGCATGGACATTCACGCAACGTCATTAACAGAATCAAAATGATTAAGAAGTGCTTTCCGTCGGTGCAGGTGATCGGTGGTAATATCGCAACTGCCGCTGCCGCAGTAGCCTTGGCAGAAGCCGGCGTGGACGGCGTGAAGGTGGGCATTGGGCCTGGCTCCATTTGTACTACGCGTATTGTGACCGGTACTGGGGTACCCCAGATTACTGCTATATCCAACGTAAGTCAGGCGCTTAAAGACACAGATATTCCTGTTATCGCAGACGGCGGTATCCGATTTTCGGGCGACATTGCGAAGGCTATTGTGGCCGGGGCGCATTCAATCATGGTGGGTAGCATGTTTGCCGGTACCGAAGAAGCGCCGGGAGAGGTTGAGCTCTATCAGGGAAGAACCTATAAGGCATATCGAGGAATGGGTTCTTTGGCGGCGATGTCCAAAACACAGGGTTCCTCCGATCGTTACTTTCAGGACACCAGCAGAGGTACGGAAAAGCTCGTTCCAGAGGGTATCGAGGGTCGTGTTGCCTATAAGGGGCCGGTCTCAAGTATTATTCATCAATTAATGGGGGGGGTGCGCTCTGCCATGGGTTATACCGGCAGTGCTTCCATGGAAGCCATGCGCACCGAGCCTGAATTTGTGCGCATCACCGGCGCCGGTATCGCAGAGAGCCATGTGCACGACGTGTCAATTACCAAGGAAGCGCCAAATTATCCGGTAAGTTAAGCTTTTAAGTCACGTCATTCGCGGTCCTCGTGACGAATGAATGATCATTCCATTTCTCAGTCAGGACAAACCATGAGCGCAGATATCCACGCCCAGAAAATCCTTATTCTGGATTTTGGTTCACAGTACACGCAATTGATTGCTCGGCGGGTAAGAGAGGTCGGTGTGTACAGTGAGATTCGCGCTTTTACCGTCAGTGAAGAAGATGTGCTGGCGTTTAATCCTAGCGGCGTTATTCTGTCGGGCGGGCCAGAGTCAGTGGTGCAAGAAGGATCCCCGCGGGCGCCGGATTGTGTGTTCACCTTGGGCGTGCCCGTGCTTGGAATATGTTATGGCATGCAGACTATGGCCCAGCAGTTTGGTGGCACAGTGGTCGGTTCCTCCGTCAGCGAGTTTGGTTATGCCCAGATAAGCCAGGTTGGTAAGGGCAGATTGTTGCATGATATTCACGACCATGTTGCCGAGGATGGCAGGGGTCTCCTAGATGTATGGATGAGTCACGGGGATAGGGTAGCGACGCTGCCACCAGACTTCGAGGTCATGGCCGAAACTGCGAGTTGTCCGATCGCGGGCATGGCGCATAAGCACAAACCTTTTTTCGGGATCCAGTTTCATCCTGAGGTCACCCATACGCTGCAAGGTCATCGTATTTTCGAGCATTTTGTGTTGGAACAGTGTGGTTGTCAGGCCCTTTGGACGCCCGCCAATATTGTCGAAAATGCGATTGATCGTGTAAAGGCGCTGGTAGGCACTGACAAGGTATTGCTGGGCTTATCCGGCGGTGTGGATTCGTCCGTAGTGGCCGCGCTGTTGCACCGTGCTATTGGCGATCGGCTGACGTGTGTGTTTGTGGATAACGGATTGCTGCGTTTGAAGGAAGGCGATCAAGTAATGGACATGTTTTCCCGCAATATGGGGGTAACGGTGTTGCGCCGGGACTGCGAGGTACTGTTTCTTGGACGGTTGGAGGGCGTGTCTGACCCTGAAGCAAAGCGCAAGATTATTGGTAACACCTTTATTGATGTGTTTGACGAGGAGGCCGGCAAGCTAACCGAGGTGAAGTGGCTGGCTCAGGGCACGATATATCCGGATGTGATTGAGTCTGCGGGAGGCAAAAACGGCAATGCCCATAATATTAAGTCGCATCATAATGTCGGTGGACTGCCAGACGATATGAGCTTCGAATTGGTGGAGCCGTTACGTGAATTATTTAAGGATGAGGTGCGAAGGATAGGGCTGGAACTGGGTCTACCCTACGACATGGTTTATCGCCATCCCTTTCCTGGGCCGGGCCTGGGCGTGCGGATTCTGGGAGAAATAAAGAAGGAGTATGCGGATCTGTTGCGCTTGGCAGACGCCATTTTTATCGAGGAATTGCACCGCGACGATTATTATCACAAGACCAGTCAAGCGTTTGCTGTTTTCTTACCAGTGAAGTCAGTGGGTGTCGTCGGAGATGCGCGCCGCTACGAGTATGTTATTGCTCTGAGGGCAGTAGAGACCGTGGACTTCATGACTGCGCGCTGGGCGCATTTACCTTACGACTTACTGGAACGCACATCAAATCGAATTATCAATGAGATTTCCGGTGTGTCTCGTGTGACCTACGATATCAGCAGTAAGCCCCCTGCAACTATTGAGTGGGAGTAGTTAATTAAGTGTAAGTAATTGATTTAACTGAAAGAAGTAAAGCGCCTTTGTAAAGAGTTTGGCTTTACTGCTGGAATGCTTAAGGGTGCGCTAGCTGAAGGCCGAAAAAAATCATGAAAAAAATATTAGTGGTATCTGAGAATGTTGGCTTGTGTAGCTTTCTTCGCGAAATTTGGAATAGTTTTGATTTGAGCTCAAAGTGTAGTTTTGATTTCCGTTACACATCATATAACGAAAACTCGCAATCAATGATTAACATTGGAGCTAGCGAAATAAATGTAAAAGACGATCAAGTTGTTGAGTGGATAGTACATAACTACGACATCGTTTTTTCATTACATTGTAAACAGATATTTCCAGCTTCCCTTGTATCGAGAGTTGCTTGCTTCAACTTTCACCCAGGATTTAATCCACATAACAGAGGGTGGTATCCGCAAGCCTTTTCGTTAATTAACGGCTTGCCGATAGGTGCGACAATTCATCGAATGGATGAGCAAATAGATCATGGCGGTATACTAGGACAGAAAGAAGTTACTGTTTCTCCAAAGGACACATCTTTAGAAATTTATAACAAGGTTATTGAGGCTGAAAAAGAACTCATAAAAGAGCATCTTATTAGTATCATAGACGAGGATTACACACTCCACTTTCCCAGTGAGGAGGGTAATTATAATGGAATAAAAGATTACGAGAGGCTATGCCAACTAGATCTTGGCAGTGTTGGTACGCTTGAAAATCATATCGATTTACTACGTGCGCTAACTCATGGGGACTTGAAAAATGCATTCTTTGTGAAGAATGGAAAAAAATACTTTATTAAAATAGCGATTAGTGACAGTTGATTTCTTAGTGTGAGCGAATGGTACAACAATCAAAAGCAATCAATCAGTAGCGTCTCTCAGTTAGTGCGAGAGCGAATTGATAAAGCTAATCCACGTCGTAACTTAACTACTGAAGAAACTAAACGCTTAGCTAAGTTAGAAGCTATAGCTGACAAGCTTAAGCGTGGAGAAAACGTGCAAAATCGTCAGCTACAGACGTGGTTAAGCTAAGACGAGTACGCAATGAGTGCGCGAAGCTGCTGAGAATGGTGAGTTAGATGCGCTGATAGAGAAGCAAGCGCAGTTTGGTAGACGAGTGACACAAAAGAACAAGTGAACGAACAGAAAAACGTGTATAGATTAAGCACGTTCTTCGTCTTACACTGTGCAAGTGCTGAGTGCGTGAACTATTAAATTGCAATAGTTGCACTAGCGTAGAAAAAACGTGCAGAGTGGTTGGTGAGTTACACATTAGTTACACGCGTACCATGAATTGTCGATAAGTTATTGATATTAAACAGAAAAAATACACGTTGCTACTGAGTGGGAGTAACACGCTGTCATCCACCGTAAATCATGAGGATTGGATGCGCCGTGCGTTGGCGCTGGCAGATCGTGCTGCGAATGAAGGCGAAGTGCCAGTGGGCGCTGTTGTCGTGCGTGACGGTGAATTGCTGGGAGAAGGTTGGAATCAAGTCATTGCAGCACAAGATCCTAGCGGGCACGCAGAGATCTTAGCCTTGCGCGATGCCGCCCAGCGGGCTGGCAACTATCGCCTCCCTGGAGCAACCCTATATGTCACTCTGGAGCCCTGCACGATGTGTGCCGGAGCGCTGGTGCACGCCCGCATCGCGCACCTTGTATTTGGCGCCAAGGAACCTCGTGCTGGCGTGATTTGTAGTGTCTCTTCGTTGTTGGATGAACCGTGGTTCAACCATAGGGTGAGTTGGCAGGCTGATGTGTTGGCGGAGGAATGCAGTGCGCGTCTGCGAGCGTTTTTTCAGGCGCGGCGATAGTCGACCCGTAACTGCTCAGAAGTGACAAAAGTCTATGTGTTCGATTGTTAAAATGTCTGCAGCTGCAAGTTGTCTATTTCGTTGGGGATATAATCTTCGCTACGCAGGGGCGGTATAGGCTGGTTGTCCGGAATATCCTGCCACGCGAGTATATTGTAGTAATGCCGAATATTTTGTACCAGAGTAACGGCCTCTTTTCCGCGAGCGTAGCCGTAACGTGTTTTTTCATAGTACTTGGAGTCCTGTAAAAGCGGCAGTCGTTGCATGACATCCTGCCACAGATCCGGATTGCCGCCCTGACGTTGAGTAATTACCCGTGCATCCTCTAAATGACCTAGACCAATGTTGTAGGCTGCCAGTGCCATCCACGTCCGATCCGGTTCCTGCAATCTTTTTGGCAGTCGACGTTTCAGGTCTTTCAGATATCGAGCGCCACCGCGAAGGCTTTGCGTGACGTCCAGGCGATTCTCTACCCCTAGCTCTCTAGCCGTTGGCTTTGTTAACATCATCATGCCGCGCACGCCAGTAGGGGAGGTGGCATTTGGGTCCCAGCGGGACTCTTGATATGCTATTGCAGCCAGGAGGTGCCAGTCCATTTGATATTCTTTGGCGACCTGTCGGATTAGCCTGCGGTAAAGCGGCAGAGTTTGTCGCATGTTCTGTGTGAACACATGTGCGCTGATGCGCGAGACGCCGTCAGTATGGCCAAAATGCTGTTCGCGCAGGCGCGCCATAGTGCCATTATTTTTCAGCCGTTCTAAATACGCGTTTATGAATATCGTTAGACGTGTATTGTCGATTTCAGGCGCCAGATACCAAACCATATCCTGCTCCTCATGCAGATCAAAGGCGACTTTTTGGCGTGGGTAGAGACTTTGCTGGACTGCAAATTCATTGGAGTCGACGATCGCGATGTCTGCCTGCCCCAACTTGAGCAACTCCAGCAAGTGCATGGTGTCGGCCTCATCGATTTCTTGCCATCTTAGTTCTGGTGCTTGATTTTGTTGCAGCGTGTATAACGTGTCAGCATGGCTGGACTTTGCGACAACAGCAATATTCATTGTGGTTAAGTCGGATACGCTGCGCGGTCTGAAAGTGCCTGCGACATAAATAACTTGGGGGGTAAGCTGATTGTAGGCAATCGTGTGGGGATATCGTGCTGCTCGCCCCTCTGTCAGCGTTAGCCCTGCCGCTGCGATGTCTGCTTTCTGGTCTTTTAGTTGTGCGAAAAGGTCATTGAGGTTGGAGGCTGTTTCGATCTTTAACGCTACGCCCATCTCCTCTGCCAGTAGACGAGTAAGAGCATACTCAAAGCCGGTGGGGCCGTTTTTATCCAAGTAATAGGTGGTTGGGCTATTGCGAGTCACCACAACCAATTCCCCGTCAGATTGTATTTTCTCCCACGAGTCCTGTGCGTCGCAGCCAATCACCGTGCACAGTAGCACTAGGGTCACTATTTTTACGTAAAGATTCATGCTGGTTATTTTAGCGGCACCCAGCGGGAGCTCCCAGTTTTAATTAGCATGGTAATTGAGTGTAATTTCGGTTATCGGAGCGAGATCAAATGCAGTACACTATTGCTTCCCTGAAATGCCTCCTTTTGGAGTTCTTCACAGCATGTTGTCTCTGCGCGGTGCTCCCGCTCTATCTGATTTTCGCCTAAAAAAAGTGGCGCAAAGACTTGCGGAGATCCACCCGGATATTCGCGTGATGCGGGCTGAATTTGTCCACTTTGTGCAATTACATCGGCCGCTGACAGAGGAGCGCCAGAAAATACTTGCCAGTGTGCTGACCTACGGGGCTCTGTTGCCGACCTTCGAAGAGGAAGAGTTGGCAAACGCCACCTTGCTGTTGGTTGTTCCTAGGCCGGGCACTGTCTCTCCTTGGTCTAGCAAAGCCACCGATATCGCCCAAAACTGTGGTCTGCGCGAGATTGAGCGGTTGGAGCGAGGACTGGCTTGGCATTTTAGCTTGCCAGCACACCTCACCGTGTCGCAGCGCCAAGCCATTGAGGCGCTTGTGCATGATCGGATGACCGAAACCATTTTTCCTGCGATGGAGTCTGCTCAGCAGCTGTTCGAGCATGCGAGCCCGAGGCCAATTGGGACGGTGGATGTGCTTAGTAGTGGTCACCAGGCGTTGTTAGAGGCTAATGGTGCACTTGGACTTGCGCTTGCTGATGACGAAATAGAGTATTTATATAATGCTTTTATCGCTCTGGCGAGAAATCCTACTGACGTTGAGCTAATGATGTTCGCGCAGGCCAATTCGGAGCACTGCCGCCATAAAATATTTAACGCCGACTGGACCATTGACGGTACCGCACAGGCACATTCACTGTTTAGCATGATTCGCAATACTAACGAATGTGGCGGCGAGAATGTCCTCTCGGCGTATTCTGACAATGCGGCTGTGGTTGCGGGGCCGATCGCGGGACGGTTTTATCCAGACCCCCAATCCCTCGAATACATTACCTCCCATGAACGCATCCATCTTTTAATGAAAGTTGAGACCCACAACCATCCTACGGCTATCGCGCCATTCTCGGGGGCGGGGACAGGTGCAGGGGGCGAGATTCGCGACGAGGGTGCAGTCGGTCGCGGCTCCAAACCGAAAGTGGGACTTAGCGGGTTTTCCGTGTCGAATCTCAAGATTCCTGGATTCGCGCAGCCGTGGGAGGTCGAGTATGGCAAGCCCGATAGAATTGTCAGTGCTCTAGACATCATGTTGGAGGGCCCTATTGGCGCCGCAGCGTTCAATAATGAGTTTGGCCGGCCCAATCTTTGTGGATACTTTCGCAGCTTTGAGTTGACGGCTCCCGGCGCTAGTGGCCCAGAAAAGCGTGGCTATCATAAACCTATTATGATCGCTGGGGGCTATGGCAATGTCCGTCAGGAGCATGTACAGAAAGGGGAATATCGAGCAGGGGCCAACTTGATCGCCTTGGGTGGCCCGGCGATGCTGATCGGGCTGGGCGGGGGTGCCGCTTCATCCATGTCCAGCGGACAAAGTCACGCGGATCTCGATTTTGCCTCTGTGCAGCGTCAGAACCCTGAGATGGAGCGTCGTTGTCAGGAGGTTATCGACCGCTGCTGGCAGTTGGGTGAGGCCAACCCAATTGCTTTCATTCATGATGTAGGTGCCGGTGGGCTGTCCAATGCATTTCCGGAGTTGGTGAAGGATGGTGGCCGCGGAGGGTGCTTTGAGGTGCGGGCTGTGCCAAATGATGAGCCGGGCATGTCGCCACTCGAGATATGGTGTAATGAATCTCAAGAGCGTTATGTCATGGCGGTGGAGCCCGAAAATCTGGCGCGTTTTGAAGCCATTTGTGAGCGTGAGCGCTGTCCTTTCGCCGTCGTCGGTGAAGCGACCGAAGCAATGCACCTAAGACTTACCGACAGCAAATTTGCTAATGTGCCCGTGGATATGCCGATGTCGGTTTTGTTTGGCAAGCCGCCGCGTATGAGTCGTGAGGTTCATCGGCAGACCATCGTGCACGATGCACTGCACCTGAATATTTCGCTGCAAGAGGCGGTGCAACGAGTTTTGCAGGTGCCGAGTGTCGCAAGCAAGAACTTTTTGATTACCATTGGCGATCGCTCTGTGACGGGTATGGTGGCTCGGGACCAGATGGTGGGCCCTTGGCAAGTCCCCGTGGCAGATTGCGCGGTGACAACGGTATCCTATGATTCATTTGTGGGCGAGGCCATGTCTATGGGTGAACGCACCCCGCTGGCATTGATAAACGGTCCTGCTTCGGGGCGTATGGCCGTTGCCGAAGCAATTACCAATATTTGTGCAGCTGCCATTGCAGATATTCGTGACATCAAGTTGTCGGCCAATTGGATGTGTGCCGCAGGATACGGTGTGGAGGATGAGATTTTATTCGACACCGTGCAGGCAGTCGGTATGGAACTTTGCCCTGCACTCGGCATAACGATTCCGGTGGGCAAGGATTCCATGTCGATGCGCACTACATGGCAGGAGGCGGGCAAGAATAGATCCGTCACCGCACCTATGTCACTGATCGTCTCTGCATTTTCGCCGGTTATCGATGCACGCCTCTCCGTGACCCCGCAACTGAACCCTGCAGCTGATGCGCTTCTTGTGTTGGTGGATCTCGGTCGTGGCGCCAATCGAATGGGTGCCTCTGCTCTGGCGCAAGCCTGCGGACAGACAGGTGATAAGGTGCCTGATATAGATAATGCCGCTGACTTAAAGGCATTTTTCCTGCTGGTGCAGCACTATGTGGTGAAGGGCCAAATAATGGCCTATCACGACCGCTCTGATGGGGGGCTATTCACAACATTGCTAGAGATGGCATTTGCCGGCCGCTGTGGCTTAGATATCGAGTTGTCAGAGCTAACCGGCCGTGCGCTGGAAAAATTGTTCAATGAAGAGGCCGGAGCGGTAGTGCAAATTAGTCGATCGCACCTGCATGATTTCCAGCAACAGGCGGCAGAATTGGGTCTGGACGATTGTGTGCATGTCATTGGAAAGGCGTCGCCTGGTGATGCCGTTAGCGTGCTAGATGGGGCTCAGGTTTTCCTTGATAGTCGGGCGCGTTTGCAGCAGCTGTGGGCGCGCACGAGCTATGAAATGCAAGCGCTACGCGATAATCCAGAATGCGCTTTCGAAGAGTATCAGCGGCACACGACGGAAGACTGTGGTCTTTCCGTGGATTTGAGTTTTGATGTTGATGAGGACATTAGCGCCCCGTACATTGCCTCCGGAGTTCGTCCGCGAATAGCCGTCCTGCGGGAACAGGGCGTGAATGGGCATGTTGAAATGGCAGCCGCTTTTCACCGAGCAGGCCTTGCGCCCTTCGATGTGCATATGAGCGACCTGCTAAGCGGGCGTGTTGACCTGCAGCAGTTCAAGGGCTTAGTGGCCTGTGGGGGCTTTTCATACGGTGATGTGTTGGGTGCCGGTGAAGGTTGGGCGAAGAGTATTTTATTCAACGAGTCGGTGCGTGCAGGTTTCAGTGAGTTTTTTGAACGTGAAGACACCTTTACTCTTGGGGTCTGCAACGGTTGTCAGATGGTCTCTGCGCTTAAGGAATTGATTCCAGGCGCCAGTCTGTGGCCGCGCTTTGTGCGTAATCGTTCTGAACAATTTGAGGCGCGCTTGACATTGGTCCGAGTCGAGTCCAGCCCTTCGATCCTATTATCGGATATGGCGGGTTCTCACCTTCCCATCGCAGTAGCGCATGGAGAGGGGCGCGCCCAGTTTGCTAATATGGGGTCTCAGATCGATTGTGAAGCTAGTGGTGCCGTGGCCTTGCGTTACATTGAGAACGACCTTGGGTTGGCCCATGCATACCCAGCTAATCCTAATGGTTCTCCAGCAGGGATCACCGGTCTAACCAGTGCGGATGGGCGCGCTACCATTATGATGCCGCATCCAGAGAGGGTGTATCGAGCCATTCAGCACTCTTGGATACCGCCCCAGTGGGGCGAGGACGGGGGCTGGTTGCGGATGTTTCGCAACGCTCGCCACTGGCTCGGATGAGCAGGGTGTTAAAACGCCCCTTGTGGCCGCTGCTTGTTAATCTATAATGACAAATTTTTTGAAGCGGAGGGCGCATTAAGCGTCCGAGTTTTTTCCAGTTAGAGTGACACTATGTTAAATAAGTACCCACTGTGGAAATACCTCCTTGTACTGTCTGCCTTGCTGCTTGGTCTGTTCTATGCGGCGCCTAATTTGTACGCGCCCGACCCGGCACTGCAGATTGCCGGACAAAGCAGTACTCAGCAGATTGATGAGAAAGTCCTGAGTAAAGCATTAAATGCCTTGGATGAAGCCGGAATCGCTTATTTCGGTCAAACGATTGATGCCAGCGGTCGTCAGGCTCTGGTTCGATTGGAGGATGCTGGTCAGCAATTGGTCGCACAGGCAAGAGTCTCTCGTGCCCTTGGAGATGGGTTTATAGTTGCGCTTAACTTGGCTCCGACAACGCCAGACTGGCTTAGCGATTATGGCGGACAACCGATGAAGCTGGGTCTGGATCTCAGCGGTGGCGTGCATTTTAAGTTGGAAGTTGATGTTGATGCGGCAGTGGAGCGCCGCATGGAATATTTCGTCAATGATACCAAGCGGGCATTACGAGAGCAGCGTATTCGTGGTCTTGTCAGACTTGATTCCCAAGGAGACATGGAGGCACGTTTTAAAACAGAGGCATTGCGCGAGCAGGCGCGGGACATCATTGCGGAGAACAGCCCAGAATTGGTCATCGATCGAGTCGATGAGAGCGATAGTTGGAGTCTGTTAGCATCGATGTCACCGCAGGCGCGTGACGAAATTGAGAGTTACGCTGTAAGTCAGAATCTGACCACATTACGCAACCGGGTTAACGAGTTGGGGGTGTCTGAGCCACTAGTGCAGCGCCAGGGCAAGAATCGTATCGTGGTTGAACTGCCGGGAATTCAAGATACAGCGGAGGCCAAACGTATTCTGGGTAAAGTGGCTAACCTCGAATTCAGATTAGTGGCTAACAGGGATGCCGTGTCGTCGGATAAACAGCGTTTTGATTATCGCAGTGCTGACCGGAGTGGATCCAGTGAGTGGCTGGAACGTGACGTCATTATTACCGGAGAACGCGTGTCTACGGCTCAGGCGAGTTTTGACCAGAACGGTCAGCCCAATGTGCAGATCAGCCTAGACAGTGAGGGCGGTACGCTGATGTCTAGGGCTACGCGGAACAATATCAAGCGTCGTATGGGTGTGTTGTTCATCGAGCGCAAATACCGTACCCGTTATGAAGTCGATGAGGATGGCGCTGAAGTGATTGTTAAGGTTCCCTATGACGAGAAGAAGATACTCACCGCCCCAGTTATCCAGTCCGCCCTTGGTGCGCAGTTTCAGATCACGGGTCTTGACAACCCGCTAGAGTCCTCCGAGTTGGCGTTGATGCTGCGTGCCGGCGCGCTCGCAGCGCCCATCACCTTTGTCGAGGAACGCACCGTCGGCCCATCTCTGGGTGCCGAAAATATCCGCCTTGGCGTCCAGTCTGTGTATTACGGTTTGACTTTAGTGTTATTATTTATGGTTCTGTATTACAGGGTGTTTGGCGTCGTCGCGGTTATTGCTCTGACCTGTAATCTGATTTTACTAGTGGCCGTTATGTCTATGCTAGGAGCCACTCTGACGCTGCCGGGTATCGCGGGTATCGTACTAACGGTGGGTATGGCGGTCGATGCCAATGTGCTGATTTTTGCGCGAATACGCGAGGAGGTAGTCAATGGTCTATCGCCGCAGATGGCAATTCATTCCGGCTTCGCCCGCGCATTTACCACCATTCTTGATGCTAACCTCACGACCCTTATTGTTGCGGTGATCCTCTACGCTGTTGGCACTGGCCCTATTAAGGGCTTTGCAGTGACGCTTTCTGTTGGCATTTTGACCTCGATGTTCACGGCAATTCTCGGTACTCGCGCTTTGATTAATCTTTTCTACGGTGGGCGCCGCGTGCGGAAACTATCGATCGGGGGCAGTCAGTCATGAAAGTTATTAAGTTTATGAGCCAGCGTAAGTTGGCGATATGGTTTTCAGGATCGCTGCTGCTGGTATCCATCTTTTCTTTTGCTACAAAGCAGTTGAACTGGGGGTTAGATTTCACCGGCGGCACATTGGTAGAAGTACATTACAGCGCGACCGCAGATCTCAATGCGATTCGAAGTACGCTTGAGGCACAGGGTTATGCTGGCTCAAGCGTCGTGAGTTTTGGCAGCGATCAGGATGTGATGATTCGGCTGCCGCAGGGCTATTCTGATGAAGAGGGCGTGGCTCTTCTTAGCGTTCTGCAGCAGACTTTTGTTGGCGACGTAGAGTTGCGTCGTATGGAGTTCGTGGGTCCGCAGGTAGGCGACGAGTTGCGAGAGCAGGGAGGTCTTGCCATGCTGCTGGCAATAGGCCTGGTGACACTCTACGTTGCTTTCCGTTTTCAGTTAAAGTTCGCACTTGGCGCGGTCGCTGCCCTCTTGCATGACGTGATTATTACGTTAGGCTTTTTTTCGTTGACGGGTATGGAGTTTAATCTCACAGTACTGGCAGCGATACTGGCAGTGGTGGGTTACTCCATTAATGACACGATTGTTGTTTTTGATCGTATTCGAGAAAATTTCCGCAAGCTCCGCCGCGCAGAGCCTGTCGAAGTGGTTGATATCTCTATCAGTGAAACGCTGGCGCGTACTTTGGTGACATCAGGTACAACATTGATGGTGGTGGTCGCCCTCGCTCTTTTTGGTGGGGAAATGATTTTTGGTTTTGCTATCGCCTTAATAGTGGGTGTTTTGATAGGCACATACTCATCCATCTATGTGGCTTCTGCCTGGACGCTGATGATGGGCGTGACTAAGGAAGATCTTATGCTGCCTGTTAAGGAAGGCGCAGACCAGGATGACCTCTCCCCCTAACTTAGTCCGCAGGAAAGACATATGGAACCGATGATCAAAATTGCGCTTCGGGCGGCTCGTAAGGCCGGTGAAAATATCGTGCGAGCGTCTGACGACCTCCATCGTTTCGAGGTAAAGGCTAAAGGGGTTAACAACTTTGTGACGGAGGTTGATATTAGTGCCGAGCAAGAAATTATCTATCAGTTGCAGAAGGCGTACCCCGAACATGCGATTTTAGGTGAAGAGAGTGGCCTCCTTGGGAGTGAGGATGCGGAGTATCGGTGGGTTATTGATCCGCTCGATGGCACTACCAACTTTATTCGCGGTATTCCGCACTATGCAGTGTCAATAGCCTGTCTATATAGAGGTAAGATTGAGCATGCGGTTATTGTCGATCCAGTGCGGCAAGAGGAGTTTACTGCATCGAGAGGGCGCGGTGCTCAACTAAACGGTCATCGAATTCGCGTGAGCGAGCTGGCGAGTCTCGAAGGCGCTCTGTTGGGAACGGGCATTCCCTTTAAAAATCACTGTGATGACAAGTTAGAAGCCTACTCTAAGTCGATTGAAATCCTTGCATCTCAGTGTGCCGGTATTCGTCGCGCGGGTGCAGCGTCATTGGATTTGGCATACGTTGCCGCAGGTCGCCTGGATGCGTTCTGGGAAGTAGGGCTATCTTCGTGGGATATCGCGGCTGGGGTGCTGTTAGTTCGTGAGGCGGGAGGTCTAGTGGCAGACATTGACGCATCCGATAATTACCTAGACTCTGGCAATATAGTGTGCGGAAACCCTAAGTGTTTTAAGGCAGTGTTGCAAGTGGTCAACCCCCTCTTGTCTTAATCGTTCGCTCTTTTGCGCGGGGTTGATCACGGGCATATTCAATTAATTCTCCTTCAATTCCTGCTAAACTCTCACGCTCTTTTTCTCAGCCTCGAAATAACCAATGAACAAGAATAATATTCGTATTGTTTTGGTCAACACCAGTCACCCCGGTAATATCGGGGGTGTGGCGCGTGCGATGAAAAACATGGGGCTGAGTCGGCTGTATTTAGTCGCTCCTCGAGACTATCCGCATGAGCAGGCGGAATGGCGCGCGGTGTCAGCCAAAGATATCCTTGATACGGCGGTAGTCGTACCAACGCTGCATGACGCGATTGCGGACTGCCAATTTGTAGTGGGCACCAGTGCGCGGGAGCGCAGAATACCATGGCCTCTGCTGGATGCTCGCCAGTGTGCCAAGCGCATGGGGGTGGCATCATCACAAGAACAGGTTGCAGTGCTCTTCGGCCGAGAAGATCGTGGTTTGACTAATGAAGAACTCAGGGTCTGTAACCTACACCTCAATATCCCAACGGCTGGCGCCTATACCTCGTTGAATCTGGGGATGGCAGTGCAAATTGTTGCCTACGAGCTGCACATGGCAATGTCAGTTCCGGAAGTGCCGACAAATGAGTTTGAACAGTGGGACAGTCCATTCGCCTCGCAGGGTAACATGGAGCATTTTTATCAGCACCTGGAAGAAACCCTGATCGACGTAGAGTTTTTGGACCCCGCCGCACCGCGGCAGTTGATGTCTCGATTGAGGCGTTTGTATAGCCGAGTTCGTCTTGATGATATGGAACTCAATATCCTACGAGGGATTCTTACTGAGACGCAAAAATGGGTCCGACGGGCGCGCAAGGGTCCTTAGCTGTGGCCAAATGGGGGCATTTTACTTGACTAAAATCGTCGGACTTATACTTGACTAGTTTAGTAGGTTATTGCATTATCTCTGCTGAAGATTTGGGGAGGTGAGAGATGCGACTGACAACAAAGGGGAGATATGCGGTAACAGCAATGCTTGATCTTGCATTACACAGCCGCGAGCGTCCTGTTAGCTTGGCGGATATATCGGGGCGGCAGGATATATCGCTATCCTACTTAGAGCAGCTGTTTTCCAAGTTGCGGCGCGGCAGTCTAGTAAGCAGCGTTAGAGGTCCCGGGGGTGGATATCGATTAAGCCGGAGTGGCCAAGACATTTTTGTGGCACAGATCATCGATGCGGTAAATGACACGGTTGACGCCACAGGTTGTGGCGGCAAAGCTGACTGCCAGCAGGGCGAAGTCTGTTTGACTCACTACCTATGGTGCGACTTGAGTGATCAAATTCATGGTTTTTTGAGCGAAATTAGTCTGTCTAACCTGCTCGAGAAAAGAGAGGTGCTCAATATCGCGGCGCGGCAGGATGCTCGCAGTCAAGCCAGTCAAAGCTTGCCTGTGATGGGAATCCAGGGTGATACATTACTCGTGACAGAAATCTAGTTAGGCGCTTAGCGCGTAATAGTTTAAGGAGGAACGTCCCTATGGAAAAACCGATTTATTTTGATTATCTGGCAACAACCCCAGTCGACCCCCGTGTGACAGAAAAGATGGTACACTGCTTGTCGATAGAAGGTAATTTTGGCAACCCTGCGTCGCGCTCGCATCTTTATGGCTGGAAGGCGGAAGAGGCGGTGGAAAACGGTCGCCGTCAAGTGGCTGATTTGATTAAAGCAGACCCGAGAGAAATTGTTTGGACCTCAGGTGCTACTGAGTCAGATAATCTCGCAATCAAAGGCGTGGCGCATTTTTATGCAAAGAAGGGCAATCATATTGTCACCTCGAAAATCGAGCATAAGGCAGTGCTCGATACATGTCGCCAACTGGAGCGAGAGGGTTTTGACGTCACCTACCTTGATCCGGCCAGCAACGGTTTGATTACGCCTGAAGCGGTTAAGGCCGCCTTGCGTAGCGACACTATTTTAGTATCCATTATGCATGCTAATAATGAGATCGGCACGGTGAATGATATAGCCGGGATTGGTGAGGTGACGCGTGCGGCTGGGGTGTTGTTTCATGTCGATGCGGCGCAGAGTGCGGGCAAAGTCGAAATTGACATGGCGAACATGAAGGTTGACCTGCTTTCGTTGTCTGGACACAAAATGTACGGGCCTAAAGGCATTGGCGTTTTGTATGTGCGACGTAAGCCGCGGGTGCGACTCGAGGCGCAGATGCACGGAGGCGGGCATGAGCGTGGCATGCGTTCGGGCACACTGCCGACCCATCAGATTGTTGGTATGGGCGAGGCCGCTCACGTTGCGCAAGAAGGCATGGCGTTAGAGGCAGTGCGGCTAAAGACGTTGCGTCGGCGTTTTTGGGACGGCATCAAGGATATTGAGGAAGTGCATATCAATGGAGACGAAGTCCACCGCTTACCGGGCGCATTAAATGTTAGTATTGCTTTTGTGGAAGGTGAATCTCTGATTATGTCACTGAAGGATTTAGCGGTTTCAAGCGGCTCAGCATGCACATCTGCGAGCTTAGAACCATCTTATGTATTGCGAGCGCTTGGGCTCAGTGATGAATTGGCGCACAGTTCGTTGCGTTTTAGTTTTGGCCGTTTCACCACAGATGATGATGTGGATGCGGCAGTAGCACAATTGCGCACCGCGGTAGAAAAGTTACGTGATTTGTCCCCTTTGTGGGATATGTACAAAGATGGTGTAGACTTAGATAGTATAGAATGGGCTGCCCACTAATCTCAATTGGAGAAGCAAGCTAATGGCATACGGTGAAAAGGTATTAGACCACTACGAGAATCCTCGCAACGTTGGCAAGCTTGATGCGGATGACGAAACTGTAGGTACCGGTATGGTGGGTGCGCCAGCCTGTGGAGACGTCATGCGGCTGCAAATTAAAGTCAACGCTGACGGTATCATTGAAGACGCCAAGTTTAAAACCTACGGTTGCGGGTCAGCTATTGCTTCAAGTTCTCTGCTCACAGAGTGGGTGAAAGGTAAAAATCTTGATGAGGCAGAACAGATTCGCAATACGGAAATTGCTGAAGAACTGGCGCTGCCGCCTGTCAAGATCCACTGTTCGGTATTGGCTGAGGACGCTATCAAAGCTGCGGTCAAGGACCTCCGGGAAAAACGGAGCCGTTAACATGAGTGTTAGTATTACAGAATCCGCAGCAAAGCATGTTGCGGGACAGTTGCTTGCTCGAGGTAACGGGCTGGGTATCCGGCTTGGGGTAAGGACGTCTGGCTGTTCCGGTATGGCATATGTGCTCGAATTTGTCGATGAAGTTCAGGTAGAAGACGAAGTATTTGAAGATCACGGGGTCAAGGTGTTTATCGATCCCAAAAGTATGGTTTATTTAGACGGCACGGAACTAGATTTCGTGCGCGAGGGGTTGAACGAAGGTCTTCAATTTCGCAATCCTAACGTCTCCGCTGAGTGCGGCTGCGGTGAGAGTTTCACCGTTTAAGTTAGGCGATGTGATATTCTGGTATGTCGTTACCTGAACTCCAAAAAAGTTACTTTCAGTTGTTCGATCTGCCGGAGAATTTTGCGCTGGATCAGGCTCAACTGGGCGAGCGCTACCGAGAGTTGCAGAAAGAGTTGCACCCTGACCGTTATGCTAGTGGCTCTGCCCATGAGCAAAGATTGGCGGTTCAGTATTCTGCCCTGATCAATGAAGCATATGCCACACTCCGTAAAGCCCTCCCTCGTGCGCTTTATCTCCTTAAATTGGCGGGTATGAGCAAGGAGGATATTTCTGGTCAAAAGGTGGATGGCAGTTTTTTAATGGCGCAGATGGATTTGCGCGAGAACTTGATGATGCTGGACGAAACGGGCGATCCGGAAGCGGCATTGGAGCACTTCGTCACCGAGATCGATGTAGACGTCAAGCAGTTGCATAGGGAGTTTTCTCGCGCGTTCTCTGCAGGCGAACTAACCTCTGCTGCTGGCGCCTGTGTAAAGTTGCAATATCTGGAAAAACTCCTCGAAGAAGCTGAGCAGATGGAGTCCAGACTGATAGATAATCAGAATTAATAGGATCAATAATGGCGCTACTAAACATCGCCGAGCCCGGACAGTCTCCCCTACCGCATCAAATAAAGCGGGCAATAGGTATTGATCTCGGCACGACGAACTCTCTAGTTGCAGCAGTGCGCGCCGGCAGTGTAGATATTTTGCCCGACGAGATAGGCGTGATGATGTTGCCTTCGGTGGTTAATTATACTGATGTAAGGCGGCCTCTTGTGGGGGCCGGCGCATTGTCGCTGGCGACTCAGCACCCTGCTGACACCCTCATGTCAGTAAAGCGCTTCATGGGGCGAGGGAGTCGTGATGCCGTTGCAGACGCGCAGCGTTCTCATTATCACCTTGCTGACGGGGAGGAGGGTCTAGTGCGTTTTATAACCAGTAGTGGTGAGCGCAGCCCGGTTGAAGTCTCTGCGGATATTTTAAGAGTATTGCATCAGCGTGCACTGGCAACACTTGGTGGTGAGATTGATGGTGCAGTGATTACAGTGCCAGCATACTTCGACGAAGCTCAGCGCCAGGCGACAAAGGATGCGGCGACTCTCGTGGGGCTCCGTGTGTTGCGCCTAATGAATGAGCCTACTGCCGCAGCGGTCGCCTATGGGCTGGATGCTGCAGAGCAGGGTGTCATAGCCGTCTACGATCTTGGGGGCGGTACTTTTGATATTTCTATTCTGCGTTTGCATAAAGGTGTATTTGAAGTGTTGGCCATAGGCGGTGACACCGCTTTGGGTGGTGATGATCTCGATGCGGCCCTCGCAGAGTGGGTCTTACAGCACTGTGGTTCGCCTGCTCTCGCGCCAGGCCAATATCGACAGCTTCATGCTGCTGCACGTGCAGCTAAAGAGCGGCTGTCTGACGAGGTGGCGGTTGATCTCGATCTAACCGGTGTGCTGCCCTCGGGTGGAGCGGTTCAGGTGACGCGAGAGACTTTTGATAGTTTGATTGAACCCTTGGTCAAGCGAACTTTGGGAGCCTGCCGCCGGTGTTTGCGTGATGCGAAACTTGATGCCGGCATTGATAACATTGTTATGGTGGGCGGCTCTACCCGCGTGCCCCTCGTTCGCGAGGCTGTCGCTGACTTCTTTCAGCGCCGCCCGCTGGTAGATATTGATCCGGATCAGGTCGTGGCATTAGGTGCTGCTATTCAGGCAGATATTTTGGTGGGCAACCGGTCCGAAGGTGATCTTTTATTGTTGGATGTGATTCCGCTGTCACTGGGAATTGAGACCATGGGCGGCTTGGTAGAAAAAATTGTTCCACGTAACACTACTATCCCGGCCAGTCGCGCCCAAGAATTTACAACCTATAAAGATGGGCAGACTGCCCTAGCGATACATATCTTGCAGGGTGAGCGGGAAATGGTTAGTGACTGTCGCTCCCTCGCGCGCTTCGAATTGCGCAGTATTCCTCCAATGGTAGCGGGCGCTGCAAGAATTAAGGTGACATTTCAGGTCGATGCAGATGGCTTGCTCAACGTTTCAGCTCGTGAGGAAATTACGGGCGCACAGACCAGTGTGACGGTCAAGCCGTCATTTGGATTGAGTGATGATGAGATCACTGCCATGTTGCAGGCATCTTTCAGTCATGCAGTTGAGGATAAGCTTGCGCGCCAACTGGCGGAACAACGTGTGGCCGGCTGGCAGCTACTCGACGGGTTGAACGCTGCCCTTACTGCAGATGGCGAGGCTTTATTGAACGAAGAAGACCGAACGACACTTGCCACTTTAATGATTGAATTACAGGCACTGCTCGAAGGTCAAGATACAGCTGCCATACACTCGCTGATAGAGCGTCTGGGGCGCCAAAGCGAGACATTTGCTGGCCGGCGAATGGACAAAAGCATTCGGGAAGCGCTGGCAGGAATATCGCTGGACTCGCTCGACGATGAGGTTATGCAATGACGAAAATAGTAGTGCTGCCGAACGAGGCTCTATGTCCCGACGGGCTTGTCATTGATGCTTTACCTGGAGAAAATATCTGCAGAGCGTTGCTGCGTAATAATGTCGAGATTGAACATGCTTGTGAACTTTCCTGTGCCTGCACTACGTGCCACGTTGTCGTGCGAGAGGGGTATGATTCCTTGGAGGCACCTGATGAGTTGGAGGATGATTATCTGGATATGGCTTGGGGTCTAGAGCCAGACTCTCGCCTGAGTTGCCAAGCTGTTGTCGGTGACGACGACCTAGTTGTTGAAATACCGCGCTACACCATTAATATGGTGTCAGAGCAACATTGAGAGAGATGGCTTTTATGCAGTGGACTGATATTACTGAGATTGCCATTGAATTAATGGAGGCCCACCCTGATGTAGACCCGCTGTCGGTTAATTTTGTCGACCTGCGCAATTGGGTGATTGCCTTGCATGACTTCGATGATGAGCCCACCCGTTGTGGCGAGAAGATCTTAGAGGCCATTCAGGGTGCCTGGATTGAAGAGTTGCAGTAGCTGTCATTAGAAGCGCGCACTGTCCCTGCCCCGACGACCCTCGCGCTCAGGGACTTGCGTCCGGTTTCTTGGTCCCCTGTGGCGGTACTCTCTCTAGTCCATTGTTGCGGCCTTTGCCTCTGCGTCAGACGTCGCGTGGGCTGTAATTTGTCTTATTTGTTCCGTCGATTTGTAACGCGCTGATTTAAAAGAAAAAGAATCTGCCAGCTAACTATGTTTGCAGGTGAAACGGCGACCTAAAATCCGTATAATTACGCGCTTTAAATGATGAATTTTTTTGGAGAGTCACGATGGCTGTAGAACAGACACTGTCTATCATTAAGCCCGACGCGGTTGGCAAAAGTATTATTGGCAAGATTTACTCGAGATTTGAAGCCAACGGATTAGAAATCGTGGCTTCCAAGATGCTTCGTTTGAGTGATTCTGTCGCAGGTGGATTTTATGCGGAGCATAAGGAGCGGCCATTTTTCCCAGCTCTGATTGAGTTTATGACATCTGGCCCTGTTATGGTGCAAGTGCTGCAGGGTGAGAGCGCTGTTACAAAGAACAGAGAGTTAATGGGTGCGACTAATCCAGCGGAAGCTGCTGAGGGTACTATTCGAGCAGATTTCGCATCATCGATAGACGCCAATGCGGTACATGGTTCTGATTCTTCCGAGTCTGCGGCTCGCGAAATTGCTTATTTTTTCGCCTCCAGCGAACTCTGCGGGCGCTAGGCTTTCCGGCTTCAGGCGGCTTTTTATGACTGCTTCTATTGTTCTTCCCTCGGCTGCATCGCAAGACACCAAGGTCAACTTGATGGGGTTGTCGCGGCCGCAGATGGAACATTTCTTTTTGGATATGGGTGAAAAGAAATTTCGGGCTCACCAGGTTTTGAAGTGGATACACCATGCCGGCATCACGCGCATCGAAGAAATGTCTAACCTAGGTAAGGCGCTGAGAGAGACCCTTGCGGAAGTCGCCGAAGTGCGGCCTCCTGAAGTCGCTAGCCAGCAGGATTCCCGTGATGGCACGCGCAAGTGGGCGATTCGAGTCAAGGGTGGCGGCCTGGTCGAAGCGGTGTTAATTCCTGCGGGCAATCGAGCCACGCTGTGCGTGTCGTCACAGGTAGGTTGCAGTTTGGATTGCAGCTTTTGCTCTACGGGGAAGCAGGGTTTTCAGAGAGATTTAAGTGCAGCTGAAATTATTGGTCAGGTGTGGCTGGCGATAAAGTCTTACGATGGCTTCCAGCATAGCGATCGACGCATCGTCACTAATGTAGTGATGATGGGTATGGGTGAGCCACTGCTTAATTTTGATAACGTGGTTGCAGCGATGGATCTCATGCTTGAAGATCTGGCTTACGGTTTGTCTAAGCGTCGCGTGACCTTGAGTACTTCCGGTGTTGTTCCTGCGCTGGATAGGTTGGCCGGTGTTAGCGAGGTTTCTCTAGCTGTGTCTCTGCACGCGCCCAACGATGCGCTGCGCAGTCAACTGGTGCCGATCAATCGCAAGTATCCTATAGCTGTCCTGCTTGAGAGTTGTCGCAATTATATGGCGGCCCAAAGTGACAAGAATCGAGTGGTGACGATAGAATATACTTTAATTGAAGGTGTAAACGATCACCGCGAACAGGCTCTTGAACTGGCAGAGTTACTGCGGGATGTGCCCTGTAAAATCAACTTGATTCCTTTCAATACGTTTTCACAGTCAGAATATCGGCGGCCAAGCGGCAATACGGTATCGCGCTTCTGGCAAGTGTTAATCGACGCGGGCTATATTGTCACGATAAGAACAACGCGCGGTGATGATATAAATGCGGCCTGTGGCCAATTAGTTGGTGAGGTAGTGGATCGCACCAACCGCAGCAGTCGTTATCGTGCATCCGCGGATGCTCAGATAATTTCAGTGGGGTGAGCATGCGATTTCAGATGTCGATCAGGTTGAAAAATTGTGCGTTTCAGCTGCCCCTGTTCTTCACATTTATGATGTTGGGGGGTTGCATCTCAACAACCACTGGTGGTTTTAGCGAGGATGCGTCGCCCCAAAGAGCTCTAGATACGCGTGTAGCGCTTGCTCGCGATTATATTGGCACGGGTAATTGGGTTGCTGCTAAGCGCAATCTTGAGTTGGCTATGCAGATCGATGATGATAATGCGGAGATTTACGAGGCCTTTGCCCTAGTCTATCAGAGTACCGGAGAGTATGAGCTCGCCGAAAAAAACTTTAAAAAATCGATACGGCTGGATGGCAAATGTTCACGCTGTCGTAATAACTATGCAGCTTTTTTGTACAGCCAAGAGCGTTATCAGGAGGCGGAGAAACAGTTAGATTATGTTATTCAAGATACGTTGTATTCGGGTCGGCCCAATGCATTTGTAAACTTGGGATTGTGCCGCATCCAACTGTTTGATACGCAGGGCGCCGAAGAGGCATTTGTGCGCGCACTAGCTATGGACCGTGCCAATCCGGTGGCACTGTTGGAGATCGCACAGATACGTTTTGATGCCGGAGATTATCCGACAGCGAACAAGTACTATCGTATTTATCGCACTGTGGTGCCTCAACAATCGGCTCGTGGGTTACTGTTGGGTGTTCGCTTGGCTAGAATTAACGATGACCGAGATGCCGAAGCGAGTTACATATTATCCCTAAGTAGCCGCTTTCCTAATTCTATTGAATATCAGGCGTATAAACGGACCAAATGAAGTGACTGATGACACTCTGCAGATTGACGCTTTTACGACGCCGGGATTCTTGCTGAGAGTTGCAAGGGAAAAGCAAGGTTTGAGCGAACGTGAGGCGGCTGATCGACTGAATTTAATGCCTAACTATGTTGGGATTATTGAGCGGGACGATTATACGTCGTTGCGGAGTCCGTCTTTTGCGAGAGGTTATGTCAAAGCTTATGGGCGGATGTTAGGTTTGCATGAAGAAAACTTGATGTCTGTATTTGATCAGGTCAGCGCGGATGCGCCGATTCACAATGACAAGCGGAAGAATGCGAGGCCTTTGCAATTGCAACGAACGGGGCTTGGTGTGGTGATCGGTCTAGGAGTGTTATTACTGTTGATAGGCCTGTTGTGGTGGTCGAAAAGCGATAGCGCTGATTCGTCTGTGTCCACATTGAGTGGAGATGCCTCATTAGCTGTTGCGACGAATGACCGTTCCGAATTCGAGGTGATGCATGAAAATTGAATCTCCTATTAAGCGCAGGGTTTCTAGGCAGATATTTGTCGGCAATGTCCCGGTCGGCGGCGGTGCGCCGATCAGCGTGCAAAGTATGACCAATACGGATACCTGTGATGTGGCCTCAACAGTCGCTCAGGTGCGCGCGATTGCTGAAGCGGGTGCCGATATTGTTAGGGTATCCGTGCCCACGATGGAGGCGGCTGAAGCCTTTAGGCAGATCCGTGAACAGGCGACAGTGCCGTTAATCGCCGACATTCATTTTGACCACAATATAGCTCTTAAAGTGGCCGAGTATGGTGTCGACTGCTTACGTATCAATCCCGGCAATATAGGAAAAGACAGTAAAGTACGTGCTGTTATAGATAGCGCGCGTGATAAAGGTATTCCGATCCGCATAGGAGTGAATGCAGGGTCCTTGAGCAAAGACTTGCAACGCAAGTACGGTGAGCCTACGCCTGAGGCGTTGGTGGAGTCAGCCATGCGCCATGTCGATATCTTAGACAAGTATAACTACCCAGAATTTAAGGTGAGTGTGAAAGCGTCAGGCGTATTTATGGCAGTGGCGGCTTATCGTTTACTTGCTAAACAGATTGACCAGCCCCTGCATTTAGGCATCACTGAGGCTGGAGGTTTACGCGGCGGGACGGTCAAATCCGCTGTTGGATTGGGCATGCTGTTGATGGACGGTATCGGTGATACGCTGCGCGTTTCGCTCGCAGCAGACCCGGTTGAAGAAGTTAAAGTTGGTTTTGACATTTTAAAAAGCCTTCAGATACGAGCTAATGGCATAAATTTTATTGCCTGCCCTAGCTGCTCAAGACAGAATTTCGATGTTGTTGCGACGATGAATATTTTAGAACAGCGTCTAGAGGACGTCCGTACACCTATGGACGTTGCCGTCATTGGCTGTATCGTCAACGGTCCGGGGGAAGCGCGCGAAGCTGATGTCGGGCTGACTGGGGCTAGTCCCAATAACTTGATATATATTGATGGAGAGCCTCATCACAAGATCAATAACGAGGATTTTGTTGATCACCTTGAAGAGGTTATTCGAGCGCGTGCAAGTGATTTAGAAAAGCGTCGTGTCGCGCAAGAAGAACAATTGATTGCAAGGAGTCACCCCCATGATTAGTGGCGCCCCAGACGGGAGAACTTGTGAGTGAAGTAACCGCCATTCGCGGGATGAGGGATATACTGCCGGAAGAGGCACTGCGCTGGCAGTTTTTAGAGCGCACTGTGGCTGCCGTTCTTGCTGCTTATGGTTATGGCGAGATACGTTTGCCCGTGGTAGAAAAGACAGCACTATTCAAACGTTCGATTGGTGAAATCACTGACATTGTTGAGAAAGAGATGTATACCTTTGATGATCGCAATGGCGACAGCATGACGCTGCGTCCGGAAGGAACGGCGGGCTGTGTTCGGGCTGCAATTCAGCAGGGAATACTTAGCACTCCGCAGCGCCTCTGGTATATGGGCCCAATGTTTCGCTATGAGCGGCCGCAGAAAGGTCGGCAGCGCCAGTTTCATCAGACGGGAGTAGAGGCCTTTGGTGTCGCCACGCCAGATATGGATGCAGAGCTAATATTGTTATGCGCCAGATTATGGAGGCGCCTTGGTCTCACTGATTGTGTCGAGTTACAGATAAATTCTATCGGTAATGCTAGAGCGCGCAAAGCCTATCGAGATGCTTTGGTCGATTACCTCCAAGCGCACGCAGACGCACTTGATGCTGACAGTCAACGCCGTTTGCACAGCAATCCATTACGTATTCTGGACAGTAAGAGCGCCGAAACACAAGCGATACTGGATGGTGGACCTACGCTAGAAGAGTTTCTTGATGAAGAGGCGGACACCGATTTTGCACGCTTGTGTGAACTGCTCAATGCGGCAGGAGTGGCTTATACAGTCAACCAGCGACTTGTTAGGGGATTAGATTATTATAACAAGACAGTGTTTGAGTGGGTGACAGATAAGCTTGGAGCGCAGGGCACGGTTTGTGCTGGAGGCCGTTACGATGGCCTGGTACAGCAGTTGGGTGGTAAATCCACTCCGGCGGTTGGTTTTGCCATGGGCATGGAGCGTTTAGTGCTTCTGCTTGCTGAGCAGGGAGCGGTAGCAGAAGCGGCGACTGTCGATGTGTATGTGGTAGCCGTTGGAGCTGATGCAGAAGTGATGGCGCTAGTGGCTACTGAGCGTATCCGTGAGGAGAATCCGCAGCTGCGCATAATGCAGCATATGGGAGGTGGAAGTTTTAAAAGCCAAATGAAAAAGGCTGATAAGAGTGGCGCTCGTGTTGCTCTTATTTGGGGTGAGAACGAAGTAGCAGCGCATGCAGTCACAGTAAAATCGCTGCGTGAGGGCACTGTCGAAGGTCCCGCTCAGAGTACCGTACCACTCATAGAATTGGATTCGACATTGTGCGCGTTAATTGCGTCTTGAGATCGTGTAAGAGGAAAAAACAACGTGGAAGAATATCGTACTGAAGAAGAACAGGTTGAAGCGCTGCGTCGCTGGTGGCAAGAAAATGGACGGTCCATAATCGCGGCGGTGATCATCGCACTCGTTGGGAGCTTTGCTTGGCAGACATGGCAATCTCGTCAAGAGGACCGTCAGGCAGAGGCTTCCACTGTTTATCAGGCGATGCTGCAGGCTATTGGCGCCAACAATGCATCGATGAATTCGCAAGCAGGTGTTAACTTAGCGGAACAGTTGAAACAGCATTTTGATGGGACTGTCTACGCTCAGTTTGCTGCGCTGCACCTTGCCGCGCTGGCGGTTAATCGGGGTGCACTGTCAGAGGCAGAGGACGAACTCCGTTGGGTTCTGGGAAAGGCCGAAAAGGGCAGTGATGCTGAGCAGATTGCACAGTTGAGGTTAGCTCGCGTGTTGGCTGCATCTGGCGATACTGGTCAGGCGCTGGCAATTCTAGAAGATGCTGCGCCAGGTCCCTATGGCGCGTCCTACGCTGCTGCGCGTGGCGACATTCTGCAGAGTATTGGACGCGTAGACGAAGCACGGGATGCATACTTACAAGCATTCGCGCAAGCAGGTGGCAATCAACAGGGGCTAAACGTTTCGGTGTTGCAACAAAAGTTGCAAAGTCTGACTCCCGTGCCTGTGCGTGAACTTGACGCTACTATAAGCATGCAGTCGGATGAACCTGAGCAGGCACGAGCTATAACCGAACCTGTCGAAACCTTGGAGCAATAACACCATGCGGCAAATATTTCGATACTTATTATTGTTAGCCGTGCTATTTAGCACCTCCGGTTGTAGTACGATTTCAGGATGGTTCGATTCAGATGATGATGATCCGATGGCTCCGGTGGCACTTTCAGATATTACCGAGACGGTAAATATTAAAGAGCTGTGGTCAGTTAGAGTCGGTGATGGGCAGGGTGATGGTTTTTATCGTTTACAGCCTGCCGTTGACGGCGAGGTTATTTACGCGGCATCCGCCGATGGTGAGGTCGTGGCTGTGGATCGCAGGCGAGGTAAGACGCTGTGGGAGATCGACCTCGATCTGGCGTTGTCTGGTGGCGTTGGGGTCTATAACGATGTCCTCTTGCTGGGGAGTAGTGAGGGCCTTGTTCTGAAGTTGGATGCCAGCACTGGCGAGCAGCTTTGGGCGACGGCGCTAAAGGGAGAAATCTTGTCACCACCACAGGCTAACGGCAAGGTGGTGGTTGTTCAGACCTACAATGGCAAATTGCAGGGTCTTGATTTTGCAACAGGGCAACTGCTTTGGACTTACAGCAGTACAGTTCCCCTTTTAACTATCCGAGGTACTAGCGTTCCCATCTTAGAAAATAATCGGGTGTATGCGGGCTTTGCTAACGGTCGAGTACTCGCGTTTGATGCACAGACCGGTTCAATTGTTTGGGAAGTGCGTGTGGCTATCCCTCAGGGGCGTTCTGAAATTGAGCGTATTGTTGATATCGACGGAACTATGGAATTGGCGGGAAATGAACTGTACGCGGTCAGCTATCAGGGCAGTGTAGTCGCGGTCAATGTCGAAAGTGGGCGCAAGATCTGGCAACAGAAGGCGTCCTCCTTCTCTGGGGTCTCCCTTGGGTTCGGTAATGTTTATGTCGCTGATGAAAGCGGTACTTTGAACGCATTTATGCGTAATGGGGAAGGTGTGCGCTGGAGTCAGGGAGCGCTGGGCTATCGTCAGCTATCCAGGCCAATGCCGATTGGCGGTTATGTGGCGGTAGGAGATTTTGAAGGTTATGTGCATATTCTTTCTCAGGTCGATGGCGATTTTGTGGGTCGGGTCAAGGTGGATAGCGATGGAGTGCGCGCCGACATGTTGAGCGAAGATGGTATTCTTTATGTGTTCACTAATGACGGTGAACTCGCTGCATATGAGATCACAGCAAAAAGTTAATGATCCCAGTAATAGCCATTGTAGGCCGCCCCAACGTAGGAAAATCGACACTATTCAATCAGTTAACTCGCAGTAGGGATGCGCTAGTCGCTAATTATTCCGGGCTCACCCGGGATAGAAAATACGGCGAGTCAAAAATTGGCACACTTCCTTTTATTGTAATAGATACGGGCGGCATTACTGGTGAGGAAGAAGGGGTTGAATCCCCTATGGCGCAGCAAGCCCTCACCGCCATAGAAGAGTCCGATGTCGTATTATTTATGGTGGACGGTCGTGAAGGATTGAACGCGGTGGATCAAGCGTTAGCCGTTAAATTGCGACAGGGTAATAAAGCTTTTCACTTGGTCGTAAATAAGATCGATGGTCTCAACGAGGATGTTGCTGTCAGCGATTTTTATGCGCTCGGCGTGGATGCTATGTTTGCGATTGCGGCTTCTCACGGTCGTGGCGTTAGCGGCATGATAGAGAAGGTCCTCTCCGGTTTTCTGGACCTTGAGGAGAAGTTGGAGCGGGAACGCTACCCGGACAGCATTCGGGTCGCTATTGTGGGACGCCCTAATGTCGGCAAGTCGACGTTAGTGAATCGCCTTTTCGGAGAAGAGCGCGTTGTAGTATTCGATCAACCGGGAACCACCCGTGACAGTATATATATCGATTTTGAGCGTGAAGAACAAAAATACACCCTGATTGATACCGCAGGTGTGCGTCGACGCAAAAATATAAAGATGGCGGTGGAAAAATTTTCCATTGTGAAAACACTAAAGGCAATTGAAGACGCCCATGTGGTGATTTTGGTTATGGATGCCCACGAAGGCATTGTTGATCAGGACATGCATCTGCTGGGTCATTGTGTAGACAAAGGTCGCGCTCTAGTTCTGGCAGTCAACAAATGGGATGGTCTCGATTCGGGTCAGCGGAGTTGGATAAAAAGTGAGCTGGACCGCCGACTGCGCTTTGCGGACTATGCCGATACGCACTATATTTCAGCGCTGCATGGCACTGGGGTAGGGCATCTCTATAAATCAGTTAATAGCGCTTATGCATCGGCCACTCGAAAGCTGAACACTAACATATTGACGCGGATTCTAGAGTCTGCGGTGTTCGATCATGCGCCTCCGATGCTCAATGGTCGGCGTATCAAGATGCGCTATGCGCACGCCGGGGGCCAAAACCCGCCTCTCATTGTAATCCACGGTAACCAGACGGGCGAGGTTCCTAGGAGTTACAAGCGTTATCTGGAGAAAGTATATTGCCGCGAGTTGGAGTTGACAGGAACCCCGATACGTATTGAGTTTCGTACCAGTGAAAACCCGTTTGCCGATAGGCGCAATAGGCTGACTCAGCGCCAAGTGCAGAGAAAGCGGCGCCTGATGGCGCATGTGACTAAATCGAAGAAAAGCAAAAAGAATAAATAGCATCATGATAGCTGGTGATGATAGGCCTGATATGGACTCCAAGGAAAGTATCGATTTCTTCGTAGATTGTTTCTACGAACGTGTGCTTGCTGATGAGCGATTGTCGCCGATTTTTGTCGATGTTGCAGAGGTCGATCTCGCGGTACATCTGCCTCATATTAAGAGTTACTGGCGCAAATTATTACTCGGGGATAAAAAATACCAGCGGCATACCATGAGTATCCATAGGCGACTCAACGACAAGCGGGTCCTGCAGGAAGAAGATTTTCAGCGTTGGCTGGATTTTTTTGGGACCACAGCGGACGAACACTTTGCCGGTAAGATGACTGAGCGTGCAAAGCAGGTGGCAAGAACAATTGCTGGCAATATGGAGAAGAGTCTGCGGGGCACGCGCGGACATCGTTCTGAATGAGTAGTAGCGAACCATGCCTTTGGAAACAATAGGCAGAAATAATAATTCTATGGTCTATTTGCCTATCTTTGCGGCGTTCTATACAGTTTTCCTGTCAACGTGTACTGGATAATGAAAAAAATCGCTAGGATCATGGTTTTGACGGGGTTCATGTGGGTTGCCATCATAGTGCAAGCTGACCCGGATGCCGCAGTAACATATCAGTCCTGTGCCGTTTGCCATGGTGAGGCCGGGCAAGGCGATATTGAATTGGGTGCACCGGCATTAGCGGGGCAGGGAGCGCACTATCTTGAGAGACAGCTGCAGTATTTCAAATCAGGCGTTCGTGGGAGTGACCCACGTGATAACCGAGGCCTACAAATGCAATCGATAGCTGATACATTGTCAGACGAGGATATCTCTATCGTCGCGAATTATTTGTCTGCTCTCCCACGCATTGCTCCCGCCATTGTGCCAGAGGGAAACCTGAAAAATGGAAATAATTATTACCAGTCAAAATGCGGGGCCTGCCATGGCGGGCAAGCTCAAGGTAATCCTAGTCTGAACGCACCGGCTCTGTCGATATTGAATGGTACCTATTTAAAGCAGCAGTTTCAGGGTTTCCAGTGGGGTTTGCGGGGCACGCATCCACAGGATAAATACGGGCGACAAATGAAGATGATGTCCACGAGTTTACCGACGGATAAAGACCTAGATGATGTTATCGCCTATATTCAGTCAATGGCAAAGCCGTTATAGATTTCTGTATAAATGTTTATTCGCTTACTCGCATTGATCTTGCTTACGCTGGTTTTCACCTTAAGCGCTAGCGCTTCTCCATCAGCGACTATCATGTTGCGAGAGAGTTGCCCCCCCAGTTTTGAGAAAATGTCGGATGGGACCTGTAACCTAGTTACAGTGTATGGATTTTATGAATCTGTACAGGGCGCCGGGCTAGGTGGCACACAGACGTCTTTGCCGCAGCATCGAGACGGCTTTACACCGCAGCAAATTGACCTTGGACGCTATCTCTTTTTCGATCCTGCACTCTCCAAAGGTGGTTCTATTTCTTGCGCAAGTTGCCATCATCCCGACCGAGGTTTTAGCGACGGCCTGCCTCGCTCAATCGGCATCGAGGGTGAACAACTCGCCCGCGCTGCACCCTCTCTATGGAATGTGGCATTTCTGAAAAAGTTTTTCTGGGATGCGCATGCTGAGACCCTTGAAGCACAGATTCTCGGTCCGTTGTATGCGTCTAACGAAATGGGTAACACGCCTGATGGCTTGCTGACAACAATCAATGAAATCCCATCGTATCGCGCACTATTCAAAACAGCATACCCTGAGCGAAAGGGCGAGCGTATTGTACTCGATGAGATTTATCACGCGCTTGTTGCTTTTCAGGCCTCGCTTATTTCGTTGAACAGTCGCTACGACCGATATGCACACGGATTTCATGCTGCTTTGTCAAAGCATGAGGTTGAAGGGCTCAACATTTTCCGTTCATTTGTTGCACGCTGCGCAGAATGCCATACCCCCCCACTGTTCACTAACCAGCAGATTGCAGTGATTGGTGTCCCAGAGCCAGAGGGAATGACGATTGATATCGGGGCACAGGAGACTTTTGAAGAGCCTCGACTAAAAGCAGGGTTCAAGGTGCCCACATTGCGTAATATAGATAGGACTGCGCCCTATATGCACTCTGGGAGCTTTGATAGTCTGCATGCAGTCGCTACTTTTTATAATGGAGGCCGAGGTCATGCAGTGCCTGAAGGTCTTGACTTGAAGTTGCATTGGCACATTTCCTCGCCTGATTTGACTGACTATGAGTTGGACCGATTAGTCGATTTTATGGGAGCCTTGACTGATGAGAGCCTGAAGCCTCAGACGCCATCGCACTTGCCTTCTGGATTGACACCGATCAGTCACAACATGAGCAAACGCCGGCAGCGTGAAAAGCAGTAATACCTACTCAACTAGGAGAGTCATTATGAAGGCAGGAAAAATATTCGGTCTGATGTTGATTTTGTCTGCCTTCGCAGTTGGATGGATTGTTGGAAAAAATAAAACCTCGGCTGCTGCCCCCGTAATTTCCTATAGAATTGCAGGTGAGGACTATGAGGGTGGCTTCGATGCTGGTGATGGCACGTTCACGCTTAGTGGTTATTCTAAGTCTGTCGCGGGGCCACCAATGACAGATGTGGTAGTGGTTGTGAATGATGGCGAATCGATTCAAGCAGCTGTGCAAAATGCAGAGCCCGGTACAACGATCCGGGTTATGCCGGGAACCTATAAAGAAACAGTTTATATAGATAAAGACGGTATTAGGCTGATTGGTGTTATCAAAGAAAGTAATCGCGCGGTGTTGGATGGCGAGGGAAAACTAAACGACGCCATTCTTTATTCCGGAAATAATATTGTAGTCGAAAACTTCACCATTATGCGTTACAAAGGCAATGGTATTATGAGCCAGGCCGGTAATAATTGGGAGATCCGCAATAACATTATTATCGATACGGGAGTCTATGGCATCTTTCCGCAACTTGGTAAAAATGGTGTTGTTGAACATAACGTGGTTTCCGGGATAGAAGATGCGGCCATTTACGTTGGTATGAGTGATAACATACATGTTGCCCACAACGATGTATTTGACAGCGTTGCCGGCATTGAAATCGAAAATAGTCGTCATGCAATCGTTGAAGCAAACCGCGTATATAATAATACGGGAGGTATCCTCGCCTTTATTACTCCGGGTCTTCCTATTAAAACCACCTACGACGTGATTATTCGCGACAATTTCATTATTGCTAATAACCACCCTAATTTCGCCGCACCGGGATCTACGGTGGCGGGTGTGCCAGCCGGGACTGGGATATTGATAATGGCAGCTGACGATGTAGTGATTGAAGGCAATATAATAAGAGATAATAAAAACATCGGCATCCTAATCACCGATCATGCGAATGCCTCAAATATAACAGTTGATCCAGAGTCTGATCCTAATTCAGACGGCGTAAAAATCCTAAATAACACCATGATAAACAATGGAGCCAATCCTATTCCCGAGATTACCGCATTTATGTTGAGTGAACTAAAAATTGGCAATCCCGATATCGCAAGTATCGGACCTTCATTAGACAGTTGTATCATTAACCGCCATCGATACGTCACCGCAGGTATTAACGGATTTTCTGAATGTAATTTCACAAATACTCGAAGCATAGGCAATTATTTACTGCCCCCAGTGCCGCCGCGGGAAATAAAAAGCGAGGATCGAGGTAAGATCGCTTACTTGGGTGTCTGCGCAGGATGCCACGCATACACCGGGCGTCTGATAGGCCCTCCTGTGCAGATTATTCAGGCGCTCTACATGGATGACCCCGAGGGTATTGCAGACTATATTGCCGCCCCAACTAAGAGGCGAGACGACTATCCTGAAATGCCACCGCAGGACTATCTTGATGAAGAGACCAGACTGGCCGTCGCGCATTACATTCTAGAGGTTAAGAATTAGTGTATTTACGTGCGGCCGGTTGAAGCGTCAGCGGCTTGCTCAAAATTTTTATTTTGTCAGTTCGATGGCGGCTCAGTCGAATACATTTCCATGCTCGTAGCGCTCGTCTTGACCCGCGGCCTGAGTCAGTGCGGCAACATTTGACTTTGTGAAGAACCCCTCATAACCATGACAACGCTCAACGTACTCAGTGATCAATAGAGAATATTTGGAGTGCTTAGAAAAAATCTGTTTCAGATTAGGCGTGTCGCTGCATTCGCCGACTACTTGCGCCAGGAAATCAATATTTTCATTTTTGAGAGCATTGACAACAAAATCGATATTTTTTTCGCCGCCCGCATGATCGCCATCTTGTATTTCATAGGCTATGTGGTGCATTCTGCGACCATAATTTCGCACAAAGTCCTCTGTCGGCATCGGCGCATTGTCAAAAGAATTGATGAATGACGGTATATTGTTTGCGGTAAAAACTTTCGCGGGTGATTGCTTGTCATTATCAACGCAAGGGTTTCGGTTAACGTTGGTAGATGAGTTCTGATCTTTGATGTTATAAGCCCCCCAAAAATAGTAGTTACTCATTGTTAAAAATTCTAGAATGGCATCCTCGCGCTCTCCCGCAAGTATCCGCGTGGCCATGTGATCAACTCCTAATACGAGTTCAGCGATATTAAGACTCGCAGCTTGTTCAGCGGCCTTATCCAGAGCGGCTTGATCTTCGCCAGAAATTTTGATGCGTTTGCCGTGCTCGAGTTCCTCTAGGCTAAAGGCATCGTGCGGTGTATAGCCAATGCGGTTTCCAGTCATGGCGGAGGGGAAGGTAAAGTTGAAATGTTTGTTGGAGAAGAATTCGTTTTCTGTTTCTTTAGGATAGTGAAACCTAATGCTGTGCGATTCTAATATCTCGCGGGTTGCCTTTAGGTCTTTAGTTGAAAAAATTTCACCGATATATCGGGCATTAGGTTTTTCACGGGACAATGGGTAGAGCATGTTCAAGCGGGTGAGGTCGTCTTCAAACGAGGTTTGCAGTGGTTCGAGAATGATAAATTTCGGCCGTCCGGAATGTCCACTCAAAAAGTAAAATTTGTGCGTCGCGTTTTGATAGACGTCACTCAGTCGATAGGGCGTCATTAGATAAAGCTCTTTCATGTACGCGACGGCATCGTCTGTATCGACCTGCACAACCAACGCGCAGATGCCTCCAAGCAGTTCGTCTAGACCGCTACTTTGGCGTCGCTCATAAATGCGCGCAAGATAATCATGAAAATACTCAGAATTTTTTTTGTCACCCAGAGGCTTATAATTGTTAATATCGAGAGTCATAGGGTAGGTCCTTCGTTCTTTAAGTCAATTTTTGATAGAGAGTGCGACGTCGGTAGTCCGACCATCGATGTTTATTCCCGAATTTCGAAACACACCCTAAGTTTGAACCTCTTGCAAGAAATCTTCCAGAAAAAAGATCAAAAATGCCGATAGCTTGTGATTGTAGCAAAACACTGAAATAGCGACCTGTTATTGATGGTTCAGTCGTTGACTTGTGTTAATCGCATGCTACGATCAAAGAGATTGATCTGTTATACGCGCCGATAGGTCACCTTTTTTGTCTGATTGGACTTTAAACGCACGGATCGACTAGAAGCGCAGGGTGCTATACTTTGGAGGTAGTAATGAAGCGATTTTTTTTATATGCCATTGCCACGGTGTTTTTTTGCGGAGTAGCGGTAGCGGATACTACCCTTAGTATTACTCATGGGCCAACTCCAGCGCCCACGGTTATCGACATGGGGGAGCAGGGTGATTCAGTGGGTGATGTGCGGATTTGGAGGTTTAGTGCAAAGTCATCTGATAATCAAGACGTAATGATGGATTGGTTGATGACCACTACCGGCTACGCTGCCCACTCGAAGGAGTTGGAAAGTCGCATAACACTGTCTGTGGTTTCTTTTGACGATAAAGGCAAAGATACGATTCAGCTTCAAGGGGTTGGCCTGTATCCGATTACTGGATCGACGTTAAAAAGTGAGGACACTTTGGAGCGGGCAGTGATTGGAGGAACAGGAAAATATATGGGTGCTAGCGGTGCCGTAACATCTACTCATTTGACGGATGATTCCTGGCAGCATATCTTTCATTTAGATTAAGTTTGCAGCCGTATTAAAAATTGTCTCTCGTGAAGTACGTTATCATGACACCGATGCCTGATGCCATGATGTGCTCAGCTTCCACGCTTGTATGCAGGCGCTAGTCTTAGCGTTCTATTCCTGATGGCTCGGCTGTGAAAAATTCTATTTTTATACTGCTGACAAAGAGCTTGATATTCTTTGCCGCTCATCCGTTGCTATAGGGGGATTGTTATGACTCAACTGCAAGACAAAGTGGCTATCATTACGGGGGCTGCACGTGGTCTCGGTCGTGCCTATGCAGAGGCTATGGCGCGTGAGGGAGCTGCTATTTTCGCCTGTGACGTTAACAGCTGTGATGAGACAGTGGCGACTATCGTTGCACTGGGTGGTCGGGCCGAGGGGGCGATAACCGACATCGCAAGTATGTCCAGTTGCGCCGCGATGGCAGAGCAGGCAACTAGCGCATTTGGTAAAATCGATGTGCTGGTGAATAACGCTGCGCTTTATGGGGGTCTCAAAGGAGCCCGCTTTGAGGAATTGGATGAAGCGCAGTGGGACGCAGTGATGAATGTTAACGTCAAGGGGCTGTGGCAGTGCTGTAAGGCAGTAGTAGGCCCGATGCGCGCCACCGGCGGTGGCTCCATCATTAATATTTCGTCGCTGGCGGCGGTCTATGGCTTGCCCTACGGCATGGACTACGTGGCATCCAAAGCAGCGGTGATTGGAATGACGCGCGCTATGGCGAGGGAGCTCGGTAAGGATCAGATTCGCGTCAATGCGGTAGCTCCATCAGCGGTAATGACCGAAGGCACGGAAGAGTTTTTCGGAGAGAAGCTAGGCAAAGCCAAACAGGTAATCGCCTCTGGACAGCTGATTCAGCGTAATCTGCAGACAGAGGACCTTACGGGCACGATTATCTATCTGGCCTCTGATAGTAGTGCATTCGTGACTGGCCAAACCCATATGATCGATGGTGGCTCATGGTTTCTTTAAGCCCACTAAAAATTTTTTTCGAGGCAACACGCTGTGACTATTGATCAAACTTATCCTGAGATTCGAGCGGCCGTGTCGAGCCTATGTGCGCAGTATCAAGGTGATTACTGGCAAAAGATGGATGCTGCCAAAGCCTATCCTACTGAATTTGTTCAGGCTTTGACTAGCGCGGGCTTTCTCGCGACCTTGATTCCGGAGAATTACGGTGGCGCCGGTCTCCCACTTGGAGCCGGCTGTGCGGTCCTTGAAGAGGTACACCGAAGCGGTGGTAATGGGGCTGCCTGCCATGCACAGATGTACACCATGGGTACTTTGTTGCGCCATGGCACTGAGGCGCAGAAAGAGCAGTTTTTACCGGCAGTTGCTGAAGGTAAATTGCGCCTGCAAACTTTTGCCGTGACCGAGCCCGCTAGTGGCACCGATACCTCGCGAATCCGTACGAGCGCTGTCCGCGATGGCGAGGACTATGTCATCAACGGCCAAAAGGTCTTTATTTCGCGCACCGAGCACTCCGATCTAATGATATTGCTAGTTAGGACCACACCCAGAGAGCAATGCATCAAACATACCGATGGTATGTCTGTGTTGCTTGTCGATATGCGTGAAGCAGTGGGTAATGGCCTTTCAATAAATCCCATTGATACGATGATGAATCATGCTAGCACCGAATTATTTTTTGACGATCTTAGAGTTCCCGTCTGTAACTTAATTGGTGAAGAGGGCCAAGGCTTTAAGTGTATTCTTGACGGCATGAACGCCGAGCGTATTTTGATTGCTGCCGAGTGCATTGGTGATGCCCGCTGGTTCACTGCCAAGTCAGCAGATTATGCGCGCGAACGCACGGTATTTGATCGTCCCATAGGGGCCAATCAGGGGATTCAGTTTCCTATTGCGAAGGCGCATATTCAGACTGAGGCCGCCGCATTGATGGTGCAGCGGGCTGCTGATTTATATGACGCTGGCAGAACGGCAGGAGCAGAGGCTAATATGGCAAAATTACTGGCGTCAGAGGCAGCATGGGCCGCGGGGGACACATGCATTCAGACGCATGGTGGGTATGGATTTGCTACGGAGTACGACGTCGAGCGTAAGTTTCGAGAAACGCGTCTTTACCAAATAGCGCCCATATCGACGAATCTAATTTTGTCTTATGTCGCTACGCGTGAGTTGCAATTGCCGCGGTCTTTCTGATGGGCCTGCCACTGGAAGGTTTGCTGGTTGTCGCGCTGGAGCAGGCTGTCGCCGCTCCGTTTTGCACATCACGTTTAGCTGACGCTGGTGCAAGGGTAATCAAAGTGGAGCGCCCGGAAGGTGATTTTGCGCGTAGTTATGACCACGTAGCAGATGGTGAAAGCGCTTATTTTGTCTGGGTTAATCGTGGTAAAGAATCTATTTGTCTAAATATTAAAGATTCGCGTGATGCCGACTTGCTCAGACGAATCCTGAGTGAAGCAGACGTTTTCATTCAAAACTTTGCACCAGGTGCTGCGGCGCGAGCAGGCTTTGACGCCGATGAGTTACGCCTAACTAACCCGCGCTTAATCACTGTCGATATAACAGGTTATGGAGCCAGTGGCCCTTATCGGGATATGAAAGCTTATGATCTGCTGGTGCAGTGTGAAAGTGGTTTGGCGTCGATTACCGGTGGACCAGATCAGCCGGGCCGAGTGGGGGTATCTGTTTGTGATATTGCCTGCGGTATGTATGCGCATGCTGGCATACTTGAGGCGTTGATTGAGCGACAGAGGACCGGATTGGGAAAGGGTCTTGCAGTATCGCTATTTGATGCGCTGGCGGACTGGATGACTGTGCCGTTGCTGCATCAGCAGTATACTGCAGTAGCGCCTGCTCGGGTGGGACTCAATCATCCCTCGATTGCACCCTATGGAGCGTATAGCTGCAGCGGCGGTGCTCAGTTGGTAATCGCTATCCAAAATGAGCGCGAATGGGCACGTTTTTGCGTTGACGTGCTTGAGCATCAGGCGCTGTCCGATGAGGCACAATACCGTGATAACCTTTCCCGGTGTGCGAACCGTGTTGCACTTGATGATGAGATCAATAGTGTATTCTCACAATTGACACCACAAGAGCTAGAGCGACGCCTGTTACGAGCAAAAATCGCCTTCGGCACAGTGAATTCAGTGGCTGATTTGGCGAAGCATCCGCAGCTGCGCCGCACTGCGGTGATTACGCCTTCTGGGACGGTAAGTCTGGTTGCGCCGCCGGTGATCGCTAGCGGCGAGCAGCGTCCGTTGCGACCGGTCCCAGGATTAGGAGAGCATACCGATGCCGTTCGTCGCGAGTACCACAATGACAACTGAAGAGGCTGTTGGCGCTGTCTGGGTTGATCGTGTATGAGTACTGTCGATATTGAATTCTTACAGGGCTGGGTCGGTAGTACAGAGACGCGAGACGATGTGATAGCACTCGCACCAACCTTGGCGTTGTCTGCAAGTCTCGATTATTTAAGTCCGATAGCACGGTTGGGAGACTCGCTGCCGCCATGCTGGCATTGGCTGTACTTTCAGGACGCCGTTGCGGCGTCAAACCTAGCGGCTGACGGGCATGCAAGACGAGGTGGTTTCATGCCGCCGGTGCCACTCTCCCGTCGTATGTGGGCGGGCAGTCGCCTGCGTTTTCTTTCTGCTGTTAATATCGGTCAGGAGGCGCATCGGATATCAACTATTGCGTCCATTACTCATAAAACCGGTCGCAGTGGAGAGTTGGTTTTTGTCACGTTAAAGCATCAGATGTTCCAGCAAGAAAAATTGGTTATTGAGGAAGAGCAAGACCTAGTGTATCGCGACTATGATGCCCGACAAAGCTACAGTGCAGTCAAACTCGCATCTGCAGAGCCTCAGTGGTCTAGAGAAATCTGTCCGGATTCGGTGCTGCTGTTTAGGTACTCGGCGCTGACGTTTAACAGTCACCGTATTCATTTCGATCTGCATTATGCTATGCAGGTTGAAGGTTACCCCTCTCTGGTCGTGCATGCGCCGCTTACGGCGACACTTCTTTTGGATTTACTGCGTCGCGAATTACCCGATAGCACAGTAAAAGAATTTAAATTTCGTGCCATAAAACCCCTGCTTGAGGGCGCCTCAATGTTGCTTCAGGGTCGAAGGGATGATCAAGAAGTGAAGTTGTGGATTCTGGACGACTCTGGGGCTCTAGCTATGGAGGCGATAGCGATATTACTGGTTCCGGCAGCAAGCAGCTAGCTACGGC